>JBFIJS010000819.1:0-2215 GCA_041600595.1 Saprospiraceae bacterium
CAGAGCTATCCGGTTGGCTGAAAAAGCGTTTACAAAAGTTAATTTAAATACTTTGACTGTGATAGTTGTTTTCTGGAAATCGTAGGGTTTTACCTGTCAGACAGAACAGACAACTATCGTCATTTATCAGATGTCAAATGATTTTTAAACTCAGATCCAGGCTTTGTGCGGAATGCGTCAATGCGCCAACGGAGATATAATCAACACCGGTCTGAGCGACCCGCCTCACGTTGTGAATATTGATACCACCGGAAGCCTCCGTTTCAAATCTTTTGTTGACAGTCTGTACGGCCTCGTGCAGCAGCGGGATTTCAAAATTATCGAGCATAACCCGGTTGAAACCACCAACTTCCAGCGCCTGGTGGAGCTCTACCAAATTCCTTACCTCAAGGGTCACACCCAATTCAAGTCCGTTTTCAGCCTGGTACTCTTTCACCCGGTTGATAGCTTTGGCGACACCGCCGCATGCTTTGATGTGGTTGTCTTTGATCATAAACCAATCAGACAGGCTGTTCCGGTAATTGTGGCAACCGCCGATCCTGACCGCGTATTTTTCCAGAAACCGGAGCAGGGGAGTCGTCTTTCGGGTATCTAAAATTTTGACGGGGAGGTCACCTACTTCAAAAGCAAAATGGTTGGCGTTGGTAGCGATACCACTCATGCGCTGCATCAGGTTAAGGGCGAGGCGTTCGCCCTTGAGGAGTGCCTGGGTGTTGCATTCTACTTTGAAGGCAATGTCACCATAACTGATGTCTTTTCCATCTTTGGTGTAAGCATCAAAAATAGCCGTATCGTCCAGTTTTTGAAAGATCCGTTCGGCAATGCCGATTCCTGCAATCACGCCGGGTTCTTTTACCAGCAGTTTGGCCTGACAACGAGCGTTGGGAGGAATGCAGGCCAGGGATGTTCGGTCTCCCTGGGGGGCGTCTTCGTGGAGGGCATTGTCAATGAATTGGTCGATGTGGGTAGCAATGGCAGGGTCTGAAGTGTTATGCATTTTTTTAATGTTAGGAGGTTAAAAGGAACAGGGTTAGGTGGACGGTTTATTTTGACTGGCTGACGGATTCTTTTACCTGCAAATTAAGGATATTCCCCATATGATAGCAAGTGCGGCACCGGGCTTCATAGGATTCTTTTTCACCGACCAATATCTTACTTTCGTCTTGTACCAAACGGAAGGAATGAGTGGCCAGATTACCGCAATGCTGGCAGATAGCATGGACCTTGGTGATGTATTCAGCTACGGAAAGCAGGTTGGGCATGGGGCCAAAGGGCTGCCCGCGGTAATCCATATCCAGGCCGGCTACAATAACCCGCTTACCGCGCAGCGCCAGCGTCTGACAAACATCCGGCAATTGATAGTCGAAGAACTGTGCTTCGTCAATGCCGACCACGCTGATACCTTCCGTCATTTCCAGCAATTTTTTGGAAGCATCAATCGGAATGGCTAAAACAGAGTTCTCGTCGTGCGATACGACCTTCTGCAAGTCGTAGCGGGTGTCAACCCGGGGTTTAAAGATTTCAACTTTCTGGTTGGCGATTTTAGCTCGTTTCAGCCGCCGGATCAGTTCCTCCGTTTTGCCGGAAAACATGGACCCGCAGATCACTTCGATCCATCCGCTGCGCTGACCTTTAAAATGTGGTTCGAGAAACATTTATTAATTGAATAGGAAGTTGTGAATGGTGAAATAGATCCTCGTTAATTGGTGATTAGGGGAAAAACGCTACTTTTATGCCCGGTTTTATAAACGGAGAGCGAAGGTAGGATTTACCGCAATTTTCACCAAAATTACCGGTAAAAGCTATAAAGCCGGTCTGCCGCAAATCACCCAAAATTTATTTAGTAGAAAATGGATTTACACCAATCTAAATTATTGCTCGACAAAATCAATGCGCTTTACAAAAATATGAGCGCCGACAGCAAGAATATCTCTTCCATCGAAAAAGACTTAATGAAAAGCTATATTCAGCAGCTTTATGAGTCTTTTTTGGAAATGCCGGGTCAGGTCGTATCCCGGTCGGCTGTTGAACTGTTCAAGTCGGAGCCTAAAGTGACCCTCCATAAACCAGCACCGGTAAAAGAAGAACCATCGGTTTCTTCTCCACCCGAGCCGAAAGCCAGCACCACTCCCGAACCCCCCAAACCGCCGGCAGAGGCAGCTCCACCAGCTCCGGCTCCGCCCAAACCCGAGCCCCCCAAACCAGCACCCCCCGC
>JBFIJS010000820.1:0-2208 GCA_041600595.1 Saprospiraceae bacterium
CTCGCTTTTTCATCAACCAGGTGGGCGATAAAATGCCTCAATGTCATTTTGTACACCGCATTTTCCCGGATGTCCCGGCGGATAAAAATGACGCCACTCTGCCTCCCCAATTGCCCGATACCCAGAAAATCCATATTGATGCCGGCAAAGATGTAAGGAATCGGCAGCCCGTGTCTGGCCAATACCAACCCCAGCACCATCATGTCGATGTAGGTTTTGTGAGTCATCACAAAGGCGACGGGATGACGGCGAACCAGTTTGGTCACCTCTCGCATTTCCTCCGGATTGACATCAATCGAACGATCGTAGGCGCGGCCGAGGACAAACTGAGCCAATTGGATGGTCGCCATATTGGCGAGCGGCTTGTGTTCGGTAAACAGCTCCTGGAGGTAGCCCGTTGCTTCCTTTTGTACCTGGGCGATGTTTTCACCAGTCTGTTCGGCGTAGGCCGCGAGTTTTTTCTGAAAGCCGGAATGGTTGATTAGTTGCTCCATATAGTCGCCCGGTTTGCCAAAAACCAGGGGTAAATTTAAGGTGAACCCGGATTGGATCAGCCGGGCAAAGATGAAAGCCCAAAGTAGGGAGTTATTTAGGAAAACGAAAAACTGTTTTTACGGAAATTTACCGGCAGGGGTGAAAGGCGTCCGGCATTTCCCGGAGTAAGCAGGTTCCACGCCTCCCCGCATCCGGCAGGTTGTAAACAGCTCATGAACAACCCGAAGCAGCAATTATTTCCACGCCCCGAGCAATATGGCGGGGTCAGGCAATATACCCTGATACTGCGCAGGAAAATAGAAACTATGGGTAAAAGAACCGGCAGATGCTTCTTTAAAGCTATACACCACCCAACTGCCATTTGGACCGCGGAAAAACGAAATGCCGAGCGGCGGGTGCTGATCTTTTTTCAACAACCCGTCAATAGCATTCAGGTAGCGATCCATGGTTGCGGTACCACCTGGTTCAAAGTCCTGGTTTTTGTAATCAAAGGCTACCTGGCATTGCAGTTTTTTGTGAAAAAACAGGAGGTCAACGGGATCATCGTGAGCCGCCAAAACGATTTGCGGCATATTACTCACTGGCAAATAATTGTTTTGATCCATGCCTAAAATAAGGTCTGCAAACTGCTGGAGATAGGCTGGTTTTTGGGTAGCAGGCTCTGCCAGACTGGTTAGAGTTTTCTGTTGAGCATTTTCTGCTATGACCGGGTCGGGTGCCTTTTCCTCTGACTTAGCGGGAAGATTTTCGGCAATTGGGGCTGTCTTTTTCAGAGGCGGAGTTACCTCAGGGGTGGCTGTTTCTCTGGCAGGTGGTGTTTTTTCAACCACTTGTAACTGATCGGCAGGTGGTGACTTTTTGATCAGTGCTGGTTTTTCAACCGGCGCAGGTTGCTCCGCAATTAACGTTTTTTCCACCGTCGGCTTTGATTCCACCATCGGCTCGACGTGCTGCTCCACGGAAGCAACTTCCGGTTCTGCTGCCAGGCCACCAGAAGGCCGTTCCGCCTCATGATCAACGCGTACAGCTGCCTCTCCCGGCAGAGGTTCTGTTAATTCCTCGGTGCGGGTTAATTCCTGCTCTGTATTGATCGCCGGAAGTGGCCGGACAGGTTCCATGTCGGCAAAAGCAGCGGCCAGGTCCACCTCGCTGGATGTCTCCAGCGCCACGGCCAACTTGATTTCCTGATCGGGCAGCACCGGCATTTCCGGATCGTTGAGCCGGGACAAATGATTGGCTGGAGTGGTCTTTTCGTCCGGCACCTCCATTTGGGAAACCTGAGCGACGGGTCTCTTCAATGGTTTCAGCCGAATTTCCAGTAAGCTGGTTTTAAAAAAATCCATTTCATCGGCGTTGATTTCCTCAAAAACGGGCATGTAACCCATCTTACTGATAATGAGCTGATAAGACTTGCCCGGCTGCAACCCGACCGTGGCGAAATTTTCGGCCAGAGTGAGGTAGGTAGAGAGGATATCACCGGAGGCCATATCCTTTAATTCCACATTACAACCATACAAAGGCGATTTGTCGAAATCATCAAAGAGAAATATTTGCAGGGTCGCCTTCAGGTTTACCTGATACAGGTTGAAATTGCGGCAGGCCGGGTCTGCAGTGTTGCAGCCTGCCTCCGGCCGGTTGGAGCTCAGATAACAGTGGTGGCCTTTTTCGTTGAATGTAAAGAACAGATCATCGTAATAAGAATTGATCGGCCGA
>JBFIJS010000821.1:0-2201 GCA_041600595.1 Saprospiraceae bacterium
AACACACTGGAGATGTTCGACATCTCGGTACTTTGATTGATAAACTGTACATTATTGATCCCACAGGCGTTCACCACGTAATACTGCTGCCCCTGCAAAGTCACGGTATCATCTTCGGCTATATCCGCCAGAACATTGAACTCACATTCTACCACGTTGAACTGAAAGTCGCGGAATATCTGACTCAGCAATTGGCCGTTCCGGTATTCACTGACACAAACGCCCACCACAAATTGCCCCAACGACGAGGGCACCCCCGTCATAAAACCTGTATTGGCGTTGATCGACAAAGGAGGATTACCCAGCAAAGGGGCATTGAAAGAATAAGGCGGAACGAAGGTAACCGGGGTGTAGGGAGGAGCCTGATCGGGATTGGGTGCCACACCAAATGGTGCTTCAGCATTGTTGGTATCGTTTCCACCTCCGGTAAATGGCTGGCAAAGTTCATACACCAGCACATCTCCATCTTTATCCGTGGCGAAATGGTCAAAATTAATGGGTTCACCGGCACAGATAACAATAGGCGGAAAATTTTCAAAAACCGGACTGCTGTTGCAAAGCGACTGGGCCTGCGGCGTCAGTTCCACGTAGAATGTTTCGCCGGTTTCACCGGGATTGGCAATGTTGGTGATCGTCCCGTTGCGGCAACAACGCTGATAAACAATGTGATAGCTGCTCGAACTAACCGGCAAATTGACATCAAAAACGTAAACGCCTTCTTCTACACAAACATCGTTGGGAGGATCCAGACAGGGGTTGCTCAGGGTTGGTGGTACAACTGAAATCGTAGGCGGCGCCAGAGCAATGTGGTTTCGTCCGTTAAAATTAAGTGGAACATTACTGTCGCCCAGGTATATGGAAACAGTCCCGGGGAAAGGAGCCCCCGGAGCGGAATCAAAAGGCGCTCCACCTCCAAAACAATCCCGGTACAGCTTCATCGTGAAAGTATAGCTGCCATTGCCGTTGCACTCATAGGTGATATCTCCACCAATGATATGGGCTGCACGGCCGGGAACAGCCGCCAGCACAGTCAATAAAAGAATTAAAAAAAACAGAGATCGCCCGTTCATACCTTTATTTTTTTTTCCGGTCAGGATGAGGTTGAAACCTTTTCTCCAAAACCAAATTTGGTTTTATCGCTGCCGCCACGACTAATTTTTTTTCGTAAAACAATAGTATTGAAAAAAATTCAGTTAATGCAATTGCCTTCTTGGAGGGAATAAGGCTTCGGCTTAAATTTCCTAATTAAACCTTCATACCCCCCAAACGGTTTTGCGATTAAAGTTATTGAAAAGACACAACCCCAAAGTGCAAGTTAGGCAACAAATAGAAAGATTAAAGCCCGGCGGTTGAATGGGCCCGGACATTTGAACTATTTTTTTCGAACCCCGTTCAAGACCTCTGGTCCATCTATCCGACTTTTAAACCGCATAAACACCTATGCTAACTTTTACAAAACAGGCCACACCTATGGTCAACCATTACGATCTTGAACCAATTTTAGCATGTCTTGAAACCGGCGGCACCATTTTATTGCCCACCGATACGATCTGGGGGATCGGTTGCGACGCCACCAACGCCGCCGCCATCGATAAAATCCGTCAGCTAACCCAGCGGCCTGCCGACCAGCCTTTTGTGCTGCTGGCTGCCTCCCTCGAAATGGTAAAAGACTACGTTCATCACATACACCCCCGGGTGGAGACACTCCTGCTCTTTCACGAACGTCCCCTCACCGTTATTTACGAAAGCGGCAAAGACCTGCCGGCCAATGCCTGTGCCGACGATGGCTCCGTAGCTATCCGCATTCCCCGCGACCCATTTTGCAAAAAACTGATCAAAGCGTTTGGCAAACCCATCATCGCCACCAGCGCCCGTATTGCCTCCGAACCCTGGCCCGCTCATTTTGGCGAGATCAGTTCTGCCGTCATCGTCGGGGTAGATTATGTGGTAAAACACCGTACTATGGACAAAGACATGAGTGAGCCATCGGTCATTGCCAGGTTGGATGAAAATGAAGAACTGGTCTTCCTACGGGAGTGAACATCGAAAAACCAGTCGCTGGCTACCCAACAATCATCAAACTGATTCAGAAACGCTCTCCAAATCCACTACGGAACTGGCACTCACCGGCCAGCAGGCAAAATCACTTTCCCGGCCGGTGATTTAGTACACTGTAATTTAAATTTGCTTTAATTTTTCTT
>JBFIJS010000822.1:0-2197 GCA_041600595.1 Saprospiraceae bacterium
CCTGATAGAAATCGGTGGTTACCTCTGCCGCCGCCCAGGCCTCATCAGTATCCAGGCCATCGATCCTGATGGGGGAACTGGCCCGGTGGATATGGTATTCAAAAGCGTAGTTATTCTTTTGGGCAAAAGAAACAGTGTTAATCGCGATCAGCGCCAACGGTATGATGTTTTTAAAAAGGGACGGCATAACAAGAGTCTGATTTGAAAATGGAACGCTGGGGCTGGTTATTTATTCGCTTACCACGCGGCCTACTAAAGACTTCACAGGGTCGTAGTGTTTGACAACGATGACCGATGTATTCAGGTTTTTGGCTATTTCCTCCGGTATGCTGCCAAAGAGGATTTGAGGATAAATACTTTTTCCGGCGGCACCAATCATAACCAGATCGAATCCTTTTCCGGCAGAAAGGATGCCCTGAGACACACTCGTGTCGGTCACCAATTTAGTAGAAATCTCCAGGTCATTATCGGTCGGGATACGTTCGATGGCGGTTTTTAAGGCGATCCTGTTTCGCTCCAGATTCTGATCAGTCGCGTTCGGAGGGGCTACCTGGCAAAGGGTCAGTTGACCTTTGGTAAACTTGGTCAGGTCGGATGCATAGCGCTCGGCACATTGTGCATGCTCGCCTCCTGCCGTCGGGATCATGATTTTTTTGATCGGATCATCAGACACTATTTTGGCCAGAATCAGATCGGTTTGTGCCAGGTTCACGACGGTGTCGGTGATATCGCCAAGGATGCGCTGGGCGGTTGTCGTATGGCCTTTCCAGCCCAGTATGATCAGGTTGCAGTGCCGCTCGCTGGATGTTTCCAGAATGGCACGGGCGACGTTGTGGCCAACCCGGATGAGGGCATGTGTCGGAATGCCCAGGGATTCGGCGTAGTCCCGAGCCTTCCGGAGGTGACCTTTTTCCTTGTCCACAACGGACTCGTCGAAGGCGTTGGGCGGCAACTGGTCTGGCACTTTGATGACTTCCAGCAGTAATATTTCTCCATCCCTGGCCTTCGCAATGGCTGCTGCCAGGTTGACCAGCCGTTTACTCGTTCTGGGGTTGGCGATAGGAACCAGGATGCGGAATTTTTCTTTGTCCAATGTGCCCCGGCCCTGGCTGTGGGCAATGTGCGAACTGATGCCCGGGATCGCCTCTTCGGCTTTCTGGGTGCCTTTCCAGGCCAAAAAGCCTACCAAGCCGGCCGCCAGGCAGCCGAGTGCCAAAAGCAAGGGCAGGGGGTGCTGGAAGATTTGCGACAGCAAATACAGATTGGCCAGAATGCCCAGGGCCGGCAGCAATGGTACCAACGGCACCTTGAACGGCCTTTCCATGTCGGGGTATTTTTTTCGGTGAAAAATCAAAGCCGCATTGACCAGAATCAGGGAAAGTAACAGAACGGTATTGGCAAAATAGGAAAGGTCTTCCAGTGGCAGGATCAACGCAAATATGAGAATGGCAGCTCCTACCAATATTACTGCTGTGGCAGGTGTTTTGGTCTTTGGATGAATGACTCCGACCCGCTTGGGCATGTGCCCCAGCTGTCCCATCGAGAGCATGACCCTCGAACCAGCCATGATGGATGCGTTGGAGGCGGAGATCATGGAGAATATTGCCCCCGCAATGATGACATAACCGCCGATATTACCCAGGAATTTTTTGGCTGCTTCGCCCATCGAGGCTTCGGTGTATTCTTCCAGGCCGGCAAACAACACTACGATGACCACTGCCGTGTACAGTAATGTGACCACGCCCATCGAAATGAAGATCGCTTTAGGGATGTTTTTTACCGGGTCTTTTACCTCGCCCGCTGAGGCAGCGATGGCCGAAAAGCCAAAAAAGGTGATGAAAACCATGGCTGCCGTGGAACCTATAGCCACCAGGTCGCTACTCATTTTATCCAATACTACTTCGACTTCCACGAAACTCATGCCCCCGAAAATGAACCAGATCAGTAAGGCTACTTTGGCGGCGGTCACGACTATCTGAAACTTGCCGGACTCTTCCGTCCCCTTGATGTTCAGCACCGTTAAGGCGATCAAAATAATGATACCCGAAAGTGCTTCCACCGGGCTGTGCCAGACAAATTCCTGAAAGTAACTGGATAAACTGGCGATGTAAAAAGCGCAGGAGGAAGTATACCCCAAAAAGAGCGCCCATCCAACAAAGTAAGCCAGTGGTGGTGTATAAGTTTTACGGGCATACAG
>JBFIJS010000823.1:0-2193 GCA_041600595.1 Saprospiraceae bacterium
CCTGACACCAGGCTTGATAAACTGACGGAATTTGTCAAGCCCAAACAAACCATCCCGACTACCATTGAAATCGTAGATATTGCCGGCCTGATTAAAGGCGCCAGCAAAGGGGAAGGCCTTGGCAATCAGTTCCTCGCAAACATAAGGGAAGTAGATGCAATTGTTCACGTGGTACGCTGCTTCGACGACGGGAATGTGGTGCATGTGGAAGGAGGTGTCGATCCCGTTCGGGACAAGGATGTCATCGATACCGAGCTCATTCTCAAGGACCTGGACACCGTGGAAAAACGGCTGGACCGTTTGCGCAAGCAAGCCAAAACTGCCAAAAAAGAAGACATCGCCAACCTGGAATGGGGCGAAAAAATAAAAGCACACCTGGATCAGGGGTTGCCTGCCCGTTCGCTGGAACTGGAAGGCGATGCTGCCGAACTGCTCAAAGATATGTTCCTGCTCACGGCTAAACCCATCCTGTACGTTTGCAATGTGGACGAAGAATCGGTCAACGATGGGAATGCCCACACTACCGCCTTTATCGAAGCGGTCAAAAACGAACCCGCCGAGGTTATTTTCATCAGCGCAGCCATCGAGGCGGAAATTGCCAACATGGAAACCAAAGAGGAACGGGTAGAGTACCTGGAAATGATGGGCCTCAGCGAACCGGGCGTCAATAAGTTGATCCGGGCCTGTTACTCCCTGCTGCAATTGATTACCTATTTCACAGCCGGTGAAAAGGAAGTTCGGGCCTGGACGATCCGGAAAGGCTGGAAAGCTCCAAAAGCGGCAGGTGTCATTCATTCCGATTTTGAAAAAGGCTTCATCCGGGCAGAAGTCATTAAGTACGCTGATTTTGAGAAATATGGTTCGGAAGCGGCCATCAAGGAGGCGGGAAAGATGGGCGTGGAAGGAAAAGAATATGTGGTCGGCGACGGAGATGTCATGCACTTCCGGTTCAATGTCTGATCATGCTTTTGCGCAGCAACCCCGTTCAACGAATCGATCGGTAGCGGGGTTGCTGCGTACTCTCACCAGTCCAGTTCCTCTATTTTTCTCGCCAGCACTTCTCCGTGTTTTTTCTTGCTTTCAAACGACCAACCTGCGATATGCGGCGCCAACACGACATTTTCCGCTTGCTGTAAATATTTAAAATCATCGGGTAGTTGATCGAGCCGGAATTTGTCGAATGACTGGTCTTCGTACTCCAGGACATCCAGGGCAGCACCTCTTACATGGCCCGACTTCAATTCCCGGACCAGTGCCGCTGTATCCAAAACCAATCCCCGGGCCGTATTGAGGATGTAAATATCCTTTTTGAAATGCTGCAGGAACGTTTCATTGACAAAATGAAAATTACCCTCCATCATGGGGATGTGCAAGCTGATGACATCGGCCTCCGCATACAGTCTTTGCAGATCGGCCTCCGCTGCGTATTCGTCTCCGTAATTTTTCTTGTATTTATCGTATGCCAGCACCCTGACGCCAAATCCGCTCAACCGCCGGGCAAAGGCTGTCCCCATGTTGCCGTAACCGATAATCCCGACCGTTTTACCCATCAACTCCATTCCCCGATTTGGTTCGCGGTTCCATTGGTTGCTTTTTACTTCCCGGTTAGCACGGCACAAATTGTTAAACAGCATCAGCAACATGCCCATCGCATGTTCGGCTACAGTATCCCGGCTACCTTCCGGCGACGTGAGTACCCGGATGCCTTTGGATTCTGCATACGCTACCGGCAAATGCTCCACCCCTACTCCCTCTCTGGCAATAAAACGCAATCGGGTAGCCCGGTCGATAAACTGTTCATCCAACGTCAGGCGACTGCGCATCACGATGCCGTGGTAAGCTGACAACCGGGCCTCAATGGCGGCTTTATCGCTGGTTGTGTCTGTTTCGCAATGAAAACCGATTTTAGTCAGGTGATTTTCCAGCACCGGGTGAGCTTTATCCAGGAACAGAATTTTTCTGGTCATATTTACGATTTTTCCGGGTCATGTTGCTGCCGGTTCCACCAACAGAAATACCCCAGTTTGTACAAATCAAATAAGTGAAGATTGGGTGATTTTGAGAACAATTGTTTTTGTAAAATTGACCGGCTATACTTGAAAAAATACGCTGCCAGCCCCGTCAACCGCCACTGCTGCAACCGATCGAACAGCGTCAGTAATCTGGTCGCAATGACTGTTTTTCTACTGCGCA
>JBFIJS010000824.1:0-2187 GCA_041600595.1 Saprospiraceae bacterium
GCCTTCCCTACTCCAACGACATGTGGCCGTGGGATTATGACATGATCAACAAAAAAAACTATCCGCCGCTACCGTTGATTGAGGGCAATGAGGTCGCCGAAGAAATCGCCGATATGGATGGCCAGGCCAAACTGACGACCCTCTACACGGAGCGGGCGGTCCGTTTTATCGAGAAAAACAAAGACAAACCGTTTTTCCTTTACGTGCCGCACACCATGCCGCACACGCCCATTGCCGTTTCAAAAAAATTCGAAGGGAAAAGCGAGCAGGGCCTCTACGGCGATGTGATGATGGAGATGGACTGGTCGGTGGGTGAAATTTTAAATACACTGAAAATGAATGGTTTGGATGAAAACACGCTGGTCATTTTCACCAGCGACAACGGTCCTTGGATCAACTTTGGCAACCATGCCGGATCAACGGCCGGGTTGCGGGAAGGCAAGGGCACGAGCTTCGAAGGCGGCCAAAGGGTGCCTTGCATCATGCGCTGGAAGGGCGTGATTCCAGAGGGAATTGTTTCAAACAAACTGACTGCTACACTCGATATTTTACCTACGCTTGCCGCTTTGACGGACGCTGATTTACCCAAACACAAAATCGATGGCGTGAATATTTTACCGATTTTGAAAGGCGATATGGAGGCAACTCCCCGCTCAGAATTTTATTACTACTACCACCGCAACAGCCTGGAAGCAGTCAGAAAAGGCGACTGGAAACTCGTACTCCCGCATCGCAGCCGCACCTACGATGGCGTTTTACCTGCCAATGATGGCCTACGAGGAGAGTATGGGCAGGTCGATGTTCCGCTGGCGCTTTACGATTTGCGCCGCGACCCCGGCGAACGGTACGATGTACAGGAAATGTACCCTGCAATCGTCCGGGAATTGGAAGCGCTCGCTGAAAAAGCACGGGCTGATCTCGGCGATGAGTTAACGGAAAGGACCGGCAGCCAGGTTCGGGCGTGCGGACTGGTCGATTAAGGATGTATGAATCTGCTGGCATAGGACTGTGTCCTGCGCCAGCGAAGACGCCATCTTTTAAGTACATATTGCGAATTTCCCTTCAGCGTATATCGTGCAATTCGGTATTTGGTTTTAGTTTTTATTGCTTAATTTACGTACTGTCAACCCCTGGATTCGCAGCGACTATTCAAGCGCATGCTGCGAATCCGGAGATTCGCAGTACATTTAATTGAGCTGCTGAAATCCGTCACGACATGAAACTCCTGTTTAACAAAATATCCTTCCAACACGATACCGGCATGCACCCGGAAAACCGCAAACGCCTGGAAGCTTTTACCGGTTTGCAAGAAATAACACCCATCGATGGGGCACCTTTCCTCGAATTGGTTCACGATCGGGCCTATATCGAAAGGGTGAAAAATGCCCACCTCGCTTCTTCCCATATCGACCCCGATACGGCTATTTCTCCGGGGAGCTTTGCCGCCGCGGTGGCTGCGGTCGGGACGACGATCATGGCCAGCCAGACGGGTGATTTTGCTTTGGTGCGGCCGCCGGGTCATCATGCCTACCCCGACCGGGCTTCCGGTTTTTGTCTGTTCAATAATGTGGCGATCGCAACGCAGAAGCTGGTTGAAGAAGGCAAACGGGTGCTGTTGTTCGATTTTGACGGGCACCTGGGCGACGGCACTTCCCATATTTTCTACAATACCGATCAGGTGCTTTATTGGTCGATTCACCAATATCCGGCCTTTCCGGGGCACGGCTTTGTCAATGAGATCGGTGAGGGAAAAGGCAAAGGATTTACCATCAATGTGCCGCTTCCGCCGGGCAGCGGGGATGATGTTTTTATGGATGCCGTGGACTCGTTTCTGCCGGTTGCGGCCCAGTTCCAACCGGATGTCGTGGCGATTTCTGCTGGTTTTGATGCCCACGTGTTCGATTTGCTGCTCGATCTGCGCGTGACGGCCGGGAGTTTTTATAAAATAGGAAAACGGCTGCGTGACCGTTTTGACCGGCTGTTCGCTACGCTGGAAGGCGGGTATAATGTGGAAGAACTACCCAAATGCGTTGACAATTTTTTGGCGGGCATCAACGGGGAATCCATGCCTTTTGCCGAAGCGGAAACAACCTCGCAGCGGAAGGTCTGGGAGGAATATGAACTGCGGTTGCACACGGTGTTCAGTAAATTGAGGCCTTATTGGACGGTGGACGGTGAACGATAGAC
>JBFIJS010000825.1:0-2187 GCA_041600595.1 Saprospiraceae bacterium
GGTGCGCCTCTCTTTGGTACCTGGCCCCATAAACGCAGAAAGGCCGTCCTGTTCAGGACGGCCTTTTTTTTCTTAATTTGGATTATGTGTTAACTTTCTTGAAAGCAAGCTCAAAATCATGCTGTTCGCAAATTCTTCTTGAGCTGTGTCAGATTCAGATTTGGACTGAAGTCATGGCGTTCAGGGCGTTTGGTGTACTTCTGGTCTTCGTTTTTTTTAGTGGCCGCTTTATTCGCTGCAGCAGTCAATTTAGAAATCAGACCAGTTAATTTAGAAGACGTTTTTCCATCCATAGCGCACAGATTTTAGTTAAAAGAAATGGTTTAAGAAAACAATAGGCTTTTTCGCTTATGGATATGTCATGGATTCAAATAGGGCGTAAAGGTAAAAATATTTTCGATACTATGCTGGAATCATTTTTTTTATTTCCAAAAAAATGACTCACGCAACATAATTTTTGGAAATTCAACACAGTTGTAAAACAATATTTTGAAAACCATCAACTTCTCAGTTGACCGGCGAAACAATTAGGTTTACCCTTTCACTTTTATTTTACCCGCCAGATCAAGCATAAAAGCAAATTCCATCGCCGTTTCCTTAAGGGCTTCAAAGCGTCCAGACGCCCCACCGTGCCCGGCTTCCATGTTGGTGTGCAACAGCAGTGGGTTTTGGTCGGTTTTCATGTCCCTCAGCTTGGCTACCCATTTGGCTGGTTCCCAGTATTGCACCTGAGAATCGTGCAAACCGGTCGTCACGAGCATGGCGGGATAGTCTTTTGCCTCCACCTGATCGTAGGGAGAGTAGCTCAGCATATAGTCGTAGTATTCTTTTTTGTGCGGATCGCCCCATTCATCCCACTCAAATGTGGTCAGCGGAATGGTTTCATCCAGCATAGTGGTGACCACATCCACAAAAGGAACGGCCGCCACAACGCCTTTGAACAAGTCTGGCCGCATATTGACGACTGCTCCCATCAGCAGTCCTCCGGCGCTGCCACCCATCGCAAACAAGTTGTCCGAGCTGGTGTATTTTTCTGCTATCAGAAATTCTCCACAATCAATAAAATCGGTGAAGGTGTTCTTCTTTTTCAACAATTTACCGTTTTCGTACCAGTCCCGGCCCATTTCCTGTCCGCCCCGGATATGGGCAATCGCATAGGCAAACCCCCGGTCCAGCAGACTCAGCCGGGTAGAGCGGAAACTTGGATCCATGCTGGCGCCGTAGCTGCCGTAAGCATAAAGCAACAATGGCTGCTGACCGTCTTTTTTAAAGCCTTTCCGGTAAACTATTGAAATTGGCACCTTGGCACCATCCCTAGCCGTGGCATAAATCCGCTCGGACTGGTAATTATTTTTATCAAAACCTCCCAGCACCTCCTGCTGCTTTTTGAGCTCCAGCTCCCGGCCTTTCATATTATAATCATAGGTGGTCGAGGGGGTTGTCATTGACTGGTAAATGATGCGCACCCGGTCGGTGTCGTACTCCGGGTTGTTCGCAACGTAAGCGACATAGCTATCCTCGCCAAAATTGACATAATGATCGTCCTGCCCGTTGTAGCCACGAACCCTGATACTGCGAATGCCACTGATCCGCTCGGTAAGCACCATGTACTCTTTAAAAAATTCCATCGATTGAAAAAACACATCATCGCGGTGAGGGATGACTTCTTTCCAATCCTCCTTGCTGGTTTTACCCGCTTCAGCTGACATCATCCGGAAGTTTTTAGCATTCAAATTGGTTCTGACATACCATTTGCCGCCGGCGTGTTCGACGCTGTATTCCAGGTTGCGTTCCCGGGGCTGAAATACTTTCCAGTTGCCGTCTGGCTGGTTGGCATCCAGATAACGGTATTCATTGGAAAGGGTCTGAGAGGAGCCGATGATGACAAAATCTTTTGATTTGGATTTCGTAACAAACAAGTTGAAGGTAGGATCCTTCTCGTGAAATGCTACTTCATCTTTGGCCGGATCGGTGCCCAGGCGGTGCTTCATGATTTTAAAGACCCGCAGCGTTTCGTCTTTCATACCATAGAAGACGGTTTTATTGTCGTTTGCCCAGACCATGTTCCCGTTGGTATTGGGTATTTCGTCGGCCAGCATTTCCCCTGTCTCCAGGTTTTTGAAAACGATCTTGTAGATGCGCCGGCTGAGCGTATCCTCTCCGTAAGCCAGGATTTTGTTGTTGGAA
>JBFIJS010000826.1:0-2170 GCA_041600595.1 Saprospiraceae bacterium
CCAAAGGCGACGGCATTTTCCTTTTTCAGTGCTTCGAATAAAATATTGTACTTGGCTTTTTCCATTTGCAGCCAGGCTTCGTTTAGCTTTTTGGGATCCGGTTTTATTTGGTGTGCCTGACAGGCGACAGAGAGCAGTTTCTCAAAAGCGTAATAATCGCCTTGCCGGGCTCCGGACTGCGATTTCTTCGCCCGGTTTTCCTGCCGGTAAAGGTGGGTGAGGTTGCAGGCCTGCAGGTAGCTATCCTCAGCTAATTGCAGGTAGCGGGTGTCTTTTTCGGCGAGGTAAATTTTTTCCAGAATTTCCCCTTTTGTCACCAGCCCATCCACGATATGGAATGGCATTTCGAGCTCACTGATGGTCACTTCATTGCTCAAAAAGCCCAGCATTTCCAGATGTTTCTGGTTGTATTTTTTGGCATTTTCAAAATCATTCATTTGTAAATAGCATTGCGAAAGCAGATCGTATATTTCGTAGATATTGGAAAAATCGGCTTCGCCAAAAATGTCGAGCAACGTGGCTTCAGCTTTTTTCAAAAAAAATAACGATTGGTCATAGTCCTGTAGTTTGAGGTAGTATTTTCCAATCAAACCATTGCAAACAGCTAATATTTCATTGTTTTTACCAACGATCGGGATGAGCTCCTCAATGATTTTTTCCAGTTCTAAAGCAATGCCCCGGACAGCAGAAGTGTCTTCGGAATAAAAATCCTGAATGGTGCCAACCACGACCGGCATCAACTTGACGAGGGGGTGGTTGGGGCCGTAGTATTTTCCAAAAATTTCCTGGGCTTTTTTGACGTAAACCCCGGCTGTCTCATAGTCTTCAAGGCCCAGATATGCGGTTGCAACGTTGACGTACACGTCGGCCATTTTAACGTTGTTTTCGTCGTATTCTTTGCGGGCGATGGCCAGGGCAATATTCATGAACTCGACATATTTTTCCGTATCTCCTTTGCCTTCGTAGGCCAGTCCAGTATCGTTCAACAGATCCAGCAGGCGGGGAGATTGATCGCCGTAAAAATCACGGAGGGTTTGGAGGGCCTCGTTGTAGTATTTTAGTGCCCGGTTGTACAGACCGAGTTTTACGTAGTTTTCACCGATAAAATGGAGTGATTCTGCTACCCAGGGGGAAGGGGGAGCGAAGACGAACTTCCTGATTTCCAAAGCTTTAGAATGCAAGCCAATGGCTTGTTTTATTTTATTGAGTTTATGGTATGCCCAGGCAAGGTTGCTGTACGACCAGGCCACATCGGTGTGCAGTTCGCCAAAATTTTCTTTTCGCACCTGCAGGGCTTTGGTGTCGTACTCCAGCGCTTCATCAAATCTGTATTGCCGATCCCTGATCACGCCCAGATTGTTGTAGCCAAAGGCGATGAAAGGGTGGGAGGAACCATAGTTCTTCTCAACGATGGCTATGGATTTCTGAAAACTTTCCTCAGCCTCGGTGAGCTGGGCGGACTCCATGTGCACAAACCCCACCATGTTCCAGGCGATGGCCGTCTTGATGTGGTTTTCTCCGAAATGACTGACTGTCAACTCCATACCCTTCTGTGCATACTCCTTAGCCAACTGGAATTTGCCTTTGCCGATGTTAAGATGGGCGAGGATGAGGTAAGTTGGGATAAAATCCTGGTCGCCGGCCGGTAGTGTTTCCTCCTGAATCGCCAGAGCAGCCAAACTTTTTGATAGAGCTTTTTCGTCCTCACCCAGGACTTCAAGAAAAACAGCTGTGGTAACGTATAGCTTCGCCAATGCGGGTGAACGGCCACTGATGCTGCTAACAATTCCGGTGGCTTTTTCCAGGTAGGAAAATGCCGGCTGGTATTTTGCCAGCTGCCCATTGCACCAGCCGAGCAGACGGAGGCTTTCCGCATAGTGCAGCGAGTCTGCTGCTCCTGTCAGAGGGGCCTGCCACTTCTCCAGCTCCCTGATTGCCCAATCGTACCGGGCCGAATCAATGGCCAGGTTGATCCGCTCAAAGAAAGCTGCGGTATCATTTTCAGTTGATACAGGCGTCGGCAAAGGCTTGTTATTTGCGCGGGAAACAGGGACGGATAACAATCCGAAAACGAAGGCGATGATAAAATA
The DNA here is from genome assembly GCA_041600595.1 of Saprospiraceae bacterium. Taxonomy (GTDB): domain Bacteria; phylum Bacteroidota; class Bacteroidia; order Chitinophagales; family Saprospiraceae; genus UBA6168. The sequence goes on from JBFIJS010000826.1 coordinate 2,091, forward strand.
GGCGAATAGCAAATGGATGTTTTTCATAATAAAAGAAACATTGAGATGATGATAAGGATGGGTTTAGATAAGTCAGAAAA
>JBFIJS010000827.1:0-2169 GCA_041600595.1 Saprospiraceae bacterium
AAAAGGATCAAGGCAGGCTGCTGGGGGAGGAGCGGAGCTTAGAGATATGCAGTCCTTGTGTTTGTACCGATAGATGAAAGTTAATGAAAAAGCAGGGTTAAAGGCCATAAGATTTTCAAACCCGGCGGTCCTTATGTTAACCGGTTGGATCGGAATTTCTGCCAACAACTGTTGATTCGCCTGACAAAGCATCGTTTACCTTTTCAAATTTTTCAAATCCATGCCCACTGTAAAATTTACTTATGCGTTGAAACGCTTTTTTCCAAATCTGCAGGACACCCCGGTTCAGGTTGACAGTTTGCCCGGCTTGCTGGAAAAAATAGACCGGCAATACCCCGGCATCCAAAACTACATTGTGGACGAACAGGGAGCACTGCGCAAGCACGTCAACATTTTTATTGATGGCGAACTGATCCGGGACCGCAAGCAGTTGAGCGATTCTTTCTCCGACCAAAGTGAAGTGTTTATCATGCAGGCATTGTCCGGTGGGTAAAAGGTGAAGCTGTATCATCGGTCAGGGTAGGGGATAATTACCTGCCAGCCATGGTGGAAAATTTACCCCCGGGGAAGCACGCCGGAAATTGCCTTTTTGCAGATCATGTTTGCCGGGAAAATCTCGATGAGAAAAGGCGTTGATTTTTCCGGAAATTACATTTCGGAACCGGAATAAATGCCTTTTTAAATAAAAATCAAAACACAACTAACATCATGAAATCAACCCTGCTGATCGGTACCCGTAAAGGACTTATTGTTTGCAAAAAAAAGCCAGCCGGATGGAAAATAGCCGAGGTTCACTTTGATGCCGTTCCGGTTTCCATCGCCTATGCTGATGAACGCCATGACACCTGGTGGGCCTGTCTGGATCATGGGCACTGGGGAGTAAAACTGCACCGTTCAAAGGACCGGGGAGCCACCTGGACAGAAGTGCCCGCTCCTGCCTACCCCGGTGGACTGGAAATGAAGGAAGCCGTACCGGCTGCTACCCGCTACTTGTGGGCGATGCAACACGGTGGCCATTCCAATCCCAACCGACTATGGATCGGTACAGAGCCCGGAGGTTTGTTTCGCAGCGATGATGGCGGCGACTCTTTCCAACTCGTGGAGGCACTTTGGCATCATCCCAGCCGGCCGCAATGGTTTGGCGGAGGGAAAGAATATGCCGGCATCCATTCTGTTTTCGTTGATCCGAGAAACGAAAACCGCATTTTAGTTGGGATCAGCTGTGCGGGGGTTTTTGAAACAAAAGATGAGGGCGCAACGTGGCAGGTCAGGAATAAGGGCTTGCGGGCCGATTTTTTACCAGATCCTCACGCGGAAATCGGACACGATCCACACCTGCTTGTAGCTGCTCCATCCAACCCTGATGTGCTGTGGCAACAAAACCATTGCGGCATTTTCCGGTCTGCCGATGGTGGGGCCACGTGGGACGACCGATCGGAAAAAGGGGGAACGGCCAATTTTGGCTTCGCCATCGCGGTAGCCGAAGACAATCCCGATCAGGCCTGGGTGGCCCCTGCCGTGAGCGATGTCAACCGGGTAGCGATCAATAAAGCGCTGTGCATTTGCCGGACGGATGACGGTGGCCAAACCTGGACGGCTTTCCGAAAAGGATTGCCGCAGGCGTTTTCGTTCGATATCGTGTACCGGCACGCGCTGGTGGCTACCGGTGATGAAGTCGCCTTTGGCACGACAACCGGCAATGTATTCCTCTCCGGTGACCGGGGAGAGAGCTGGGAGGTGATCAGTAATTACCTGCCGATGGTCTATTCGCTACAGTTTACTACTTGAAATTGACGGCCAACGATAACACCGGGCACTTGCCTCAATTTAGTGCAGGGTGGTGTGTTCTTTGTTAATATCGGCCCGCTGTTGTTGGTTTGATCGGTTCCGTTTTTTTTTGTTTACAATGTTTTAATGCGTCATATTTTATCAAATATTTAAAATAGTATTACCTTTCGCCTTGTTTTTAATAAGTTCTTCCCTCGTAGATATACCTATACCCTTTTTTAGATATTCATCCCTTCAACCGTAGTTACTGCCTTTCCGGAGGCTATTATTAATTTTTCTGACAAATTTGGAAGATAGAACCGCGTTGCTCTCCCAAATGACACAGGTGTGCCAAAGTTCATGCAGCACGCTGTTTCCGGATTGGCAGAACAGAATAACCCA
>JBFIJS010000828.1:0-2164 GCA_041600595.1 Saprospiraceae bacterium
GAAATTCTTTTGCAAACGAACCGGCATGCTGTGCCGCAAAAACGACCGGGCCATTGGATATTCGGCTGCCGGCCCGGCTAAAAAACTTTGAAAAATACTGCCGAAGCAAACTCGGGAACCAGTTGCCATGAAACGGTCATCAACCTGTTCTCCGATTTACGGACCGTACCAGTTTGGGCGTTTATGATCATTTAAAGATTAACGGGCAAAAATGTTCACCAGAATAATACGTTTTAAGCGCTTGCAGTCTAGCAGACAAAGATTTCAGTAATCATTGAACATAACGGTCACCCTGCCGGATATAAAGGTGGAGAAAACCCTATTTTATCTCATTTTTACGCAATACAAAATTTTGCCTTGAAACGACGCCGACCATTCAAAATAATAGCCCGTTTGTTCACTGCGCTGCTGCTGCTCGTGGTAACAGGGCTGTTTGTTTTGAACCTGCCGGCTACCCAACAGTGGTTGACCCCAAAGGTTGAATCCTGGCTGGCCCAAAAATTACAGACGAAGGTAGAGGTCGGGGGAATCAGGGTGAAATTTCCCGAATCGTTGACCATCAAAGGTTTGCGGGTTGATACACCCGGGGGCGATACCCTGCTGCAATTGGGGCATTTGCACGTGACCGTCGATATGTGGGATTTGTTCCGGCAGCGGCTGACCATTCAGGAGGTTACCCTCGGGCAGGCTGTCGTGAAGATTCGTCAGCAGGACCAGCGCTTTAATTTTGATTTCATCACGGAAGCTTTTTCGACGCCTGACGCCGCACCTTCCCCCGCTCCCGCCGATACTTCCGGTGCTTTCCGGGTGATTTTGCAACCCACCCGGCTGAACCTGAACGACGTGAAGGTAAATTGGGAAAATCAGGACGACCAACAATTTATCACCGCTAATCTCGGCAAAGGCACCATCAGGGTGCAAGAAGCGGACTTCACGGCCCTGCTCTTTTCCATTGACACATTTAACCTCGAAAACAGCGACATCACCGTCCGCATGCCGGGCGAAGCAGCCGATACCGTTTCGAACCCGACGATTTTCGACCTGCAAATCCAGTCAACGGAATTGGTGAGTACCCGGTTTTTGTTTGCCGACAATAATATTTTGCTGAAAACCGCACTCAACGCGGGCAAGCTGGAAAACCTGGTCGTAAAGTCGGACCAGGAAGGCATGGTCATCACCAATTCCCGAACCTCCCTCGAAAATTCGACCCTGATTTTCAGAGAAAATAACGTCGTGCCCACCCCCGGGCATTTCAATCCCGCCGACCTGGACTGGACGGCCCTTACCACTTCCGTCAAACATTTTTCCTACCAAAAGGACAACCTGGAGATGCTGGTGGAAAACCTGTCGGGTCGCGATAAATCGGGGGTGGTGATCGATGCTTTAGTGGGAAATATTGCCTATGCTCCCGGCTCTGTGGATGTACAAAACATTGATTTTAAGGGAAATAACACCAAAATTTCCGGCGGCATTTCTCTGCAACTGGAACCGTCACCAGCGCCGCCGCTCAAGTATTTTCTGGCAAATTTTAATCAGGCAGAGGGCACCCTGGCCGACCTGCTCCGTTTTCTCCCTCCCGGCTCGGATCCGGGTTTTCTGGAGAAGATGAAGGAGAAAAAATGGACGGCTAAAGGAAAGATCGAAGGTTCGCTGCAACGCCTCTCGACTCCGGGTTTTACATGTACTTTGGGCAAAAATAACCACCTGCGTATGGTGGGTAGCGCCGCCAACATCGACCGGCCCGACCGGCTGCAGGCCCGGCTGCGTTTCTTATCATTTCACTTTGATAAAAATGATTTTACGCCCTTTCTCCTGGGGAAAAACTGGCCCTTGCCGGCTTTTTTGCAAGCCACCGGAAACGTGGCTGGCACGGCGGGTAACCTCACGATCGATCTGACGGGTAGTTTGGGTACGGTCGACAGCCTGGCCTACGCCGAGCCATCCGCGGATACCGCATTTTTTAATCTGAACGGTCAGGTGAAAGGGCTGGGTGATGTACAAACCCTGGATATGGATTTGGTCGTGAACCAGATGGAAGTGCCGGGCCGTGTTTTGCAAAAGGTGGTTCCCGGCGACCTCGTTTTGCCGGACAATATTTCTTTGCAGGGCACTTTCATTGGCACTTTACAACAGCTTTCGACCGAAGTGGAGATAGCGGTACGCC
>JBFIJS010000829.1:0-2156 GCA_041600595.1 Saprospiraceae bacterium
GAGGCGCGCCTCAAGGCACTGTCGGGTGAGGTGCAGCAGCGATCGTCGCAACTCAACGCCATCCTGCAGATGAATCGCGGGCTGCGGGACAAGCTGCTGGGAGCCAACAACGAATACGATATTGTTATTACGGAGTTGGGCGGTACAGTTGGTGATATTGAATCCCTGCCTTATCTGGAGGCGCTTCGCCAGCTGCGCTGGGAATTGGGGCGCGACAACTGTCTGGCCATTCACCTGACACTGGTTCCCTACCTGAGTGCGGCAAAAGAGCTGAAAACGAAGCCGACCCAGCATTCTGTCAAAGAACTACTCAATACCGGAATTCAACCGGATATTCTCGTATGCCGGACGGAGCACCCGCTGGGGATGCACCTGAAAAGGAAAATCGCCTTGTTTTGCAATGTGGACGTTGGGTCGGTCATCGAAGCGATCGATGCCGAAACCATCTACGATGTGCCCTTGCTGATGGCCAAGGAAAACCTGGACACGACCGTCATGCTGAAGTTGCGGTTGCCGGACAAAAAGGCTCCGGACCTGACCGCCTGGAAGGCATTTTTGGGTCGGTTGAAAAACCCGGTGAAGAGTATCCGGATTGGTCTGATCGGGAAATACCACGAGTTGCAGGATGCTTATAAATCCATTTTTGAAGCCTTTATCCACGCCGGAGCCGTCAATGAATGTAAGGTGGAAGTAATCCCCATCCATTCGGAAGCTCTGGAAGGAGACCAGGAAAAAGTTGACAAAAAATTGAGGGATCTGCACGGCATCCTCGTTGCTCCCGGATTCGGTGAGCGGGGTATTGCGGGAAAATTGAAGGCCATTCACTTCGCCCGGACCTCTGGCAAGCCGTTCTTCGGCATTTGCCTCGGCATGCAGTGTGCCGTCGTGGAATATGCGCAAAACGTTCTCCAATTGCCCAACGCTTCCTCTACGGAAGTCGATCCGAAAACGGAAAATCCGGTTATCGACCTGATGCCCGATCAAAAGAAAATTACTCGCAAAGGTGGTACTATGCGGCTTGGTGCTTACGCCTGCGATTTAAAAAAAGGATCGAACGCCTATAAAGCCTACCGGTCAGCAAAAATCAGCGAGCGCCACCGCCATCGCTACGAATTTAACAATGATTATTTGGAGCAATTTAAAAAATCGGACCTGGTACCTACCGGTATCAACCCCGATACCGGTCTGGTGGAAATTGTTGAATTGAAAGGTCACCCCTGGTTTGTCGGGGTACAGTATCATCCGGAACTGAAAAGTACCGTGGAAAACCCACATCCGCTTTTTGTTGCCTTCGTTGCAGCCTGTTTGAAGTAATAGCTTGGTCGAGGTAAATCGGACGGCTGCGAGTGCAGCAGCCTGTTTGCCCGACTCCTGCTTTTTCATTCCAGCTAAAATCCCGGTTTATGACTAAAAACCGGGATTTTTTATTGGCAAGTTGTCCTACACAACTCTTTTTTGCCCGAACAGTGAGCATTGATCCATTTAAATTTGAGCTTAAAAAAATCTTTTAAATGAAAGTATCCACTTCCGTCATTTGCTGCTTGCTACTTGGTCAAGTGCTTTTTTCACAAACCTTTCAACGGCTCGATGCACCCGTTTACCGAAACGGACAGGCTTTATTGTCGCCCTGGGCCGGTGGCCTCAATGCGCCTCAATGGTCAAAGGTAGATCTGAACGGAGATGGTAAAATGGACCTGTATGAGTTTGACCGGGATGGTTTTGTACACGTTCCTTTTATCAATGTCGGTGAAAGCAATGAAGCCAAGTATGTCTTTGCGCCCGAATATGCCGACAACTTTCCACTCACCTGGAATTTTGTTTTGCTGCGCGATTACAATCAGGACGGGGTAATGGATTTTTTCGGTCATTCGCAAAATGAAGGTGTGCCAGGGCTGAAAGTTTATAATGGTGCTATGCAGGGTGGGGAAATTGTGTTTACCCGACAACCCTTCTCCCACTGGATTTTTGATATTGTGACGGTCCCCCTGAACTCGGGTAGCCACGCCAACCTGGAAGTCAGCCGGGTGGATTATCCGGCTATTGACGATATCGACGGCGACGGTGATCTCGACATTCTGGTCCTGAATCCCAATTCTGCCTTCCACGTAGCTTATTATCGCAATTATGCCCTGGAACAGGGCTTCACCGCCGATACC
>JBFIJS010000830.1:0-2152 GCA_041600595.1 Saprospiraceae bacterium
AATTGGTTGCCACTGCCCACCGGGCGGGTAACATAGGCAATTTGGTCGCCCAGCGGGAAGATGCCGGAAGTTCCATCAATCAGGCTGTCGGCTTCCAGAAAGACGAGGTTGCCGCTCGTCAAATCGTATTCGTAATAGTTGGAAACAAAACTTTCGTCCTCCGGCGCCCCGGAAAAATAAAGCCGCCCCTGGTGGATAAAATGAGCATTGCCGTTCATCTGCTCCAGGCCGGGCAGAATAGTTGAAGTTTGGGAAGTGGTATCGAACCTGAAAAGCCGCTGTTTGATATCAACATTGTAGTCCGTGACCGCACTGAAAATCAGTCCGTCTTCATACCGCATCAGGTCATTAATAAAAGGAGTAAACGGAGTGGGAATTTGCGTAAGCGTACCATGCCAGCGCAGCGAATCCTCGCCCGTTTTATAACTCACCAACTGCCGAAAGTTGCCGTTGTTACCTCTTTCACCGGAAAAGTAAAGCCGCCCACCTAGTTGGGCAGTTTGGCTATACACCAGCGGCCTCCGGTCTCCCTGCAACATGTTCGTCAGGCTGGAAAACTGGCCGCTCGCCAGGTCTTTGAACCAAACGGTGCTTTGGTAAGACAAGGAGTCAACCGCATTGAAATACATGCGGCCATCATATTCATGGAACAGGTTGAGGACGCCGTATGAGAAACCGTCCCCGGTCGTCTGGTCGATGTCGGCAATCATTTCGAGGTGGTCACTCGGCAGGTCGTATTTGAAGACCTCTTTTTCCGTTCCTTTTTTTGCAAAAAAGTAGTACTTGTCACCTTGCTCCATCAAGGTAGCCATTTCAGTCTCCACTGCTGCTGAGGCAGGAAATTCCTGAATGGTGTTCCCGGCCGGGTTGTATTTCCAGATGCGATTCGGTTCAGAGAAGGAACTTCCCAAAATGAAAAGATTCCCGCCGATGGCTTTGATTGAAAAGGGGTGGTCAGGTACAGCAGGAAGCAGGTTTTCCAATATGTCAACCTGCCCGGTCAGCGGGTCGTAGCGGATGATGTCACCCGAGATTACGTACCAGAAATTATCTTGCAGGCAGGCACCGCCCCGGGAAACATGGCTGTTGTCATTGGATAGAATAATCAGGGAGTCTTGCGCCTGACCAAAATGGTACCACTTTCCACTCGATCCGATCCTGATGTTCAGCAACATTTCGCCATTGCATTCCGCGTAATTATCAATAGGCCAAAAAATCACATTTTCATCAAATTGGGTCGGCTCGTGCATGAATGTTCCAGCGTCATCATCGTAGCTCCATAGCACGAAACTATTGTCGGGGCGGCGGGCCTGGAAGTAGAGTCTGCCGTTGTATGCAAACTTATCCCGCGGGTTAAAATTGAAGGGGTCGCCGCTTGGCGGGGCAAGTATTTCAGAAAAATCCCCGGTGGAAACATCGTAGCTCCAAAGGTTCTTTCGGTTGTCGGTTTCAGCGGTAAAAAATAGCTTGCCATCGTGGACCGCCGATGCCCGTGGGTTGAAATCATCACCTTGCATCAGCGAAACCCGCTCCACTGCCCAGGTTTGCGGGTCGAAGAAAAAAAGCTGTGCACCGTGCTCGTCCGTAGCGGCGACGAAGTAAATTTTCCCTTCGTATTCGACGATGTCTTGCGGGTTGGAGTTGCCGCCCTGTTTGCGCAGGTCGGTGAGGCGGGTGGCCAGTTCGGTCGCCGGATCGAACTGCCAAAGCTCGTAGCCGAAGTAGCCATCGTTGGCAGAGAAATACATTTTGCCACCAATCTCTACCCACTCGAAATAACCAGAATTACCGGAAGAGAGGTTAAAGTCCCGCTCGAATTTTACCTGGGCGGAAAGAGACAGCTGTACACATAATAAAAATACAGAGAAAGTAATGTGCTTCATTATTGAGGTTTGGTTTGTGTATTGAAGAAAAGATTAAGCAAACTGGCTGGTATTAAAAAAAAAGCCTGAGCAGACTAAACATGGTCTGCCCAGGCTTCCTGATTTCAAAAATAAATAAAATGTTTACTTCGAGCCCTTATTCGGGGATAATATTCAAAACTGCATACAGCATGTTAAGTGCTCAGGCAGTAATAATCCATATCATCCGACATTAAATACCGTGTAATTTAAATTTGCTTTAATTTTTTTCTCTGCAAGTGGGCCGAAGG
>JBFIJS010000831.1:0-2152 GCA_041600595.1 Saprospiraceae bacterium
ATGCCATATCCAAAATAGATCCCATGCTGCCATTTTGTTTTAAAGAATTGCGACAAGCGGTCTTCCAGAATGGACGTATTGTAGCCTGCCCACACATGGTGTTTTTTCAATAGTTGAAAACGGATATTGTACCCCAGGGCGGCCATGTTTTGTCCCTGGTAGCGCATTAGGGGAAGCCCCGGCTGACGGATGAGGTTGGGGCGCAGGTGGTTGTAAAGTCCTCCCTGGTAAAACAGGTACTGGCGGTCGATGAAATCCGTTGACAGGCCCAGATCGGCCGAAAATTTTCCCGTAATCTCATCGGTAAAAGGAAATAACTTAAAAAAACCGGCAGCTAACCAGATGTTCTTTTCGGCATCCTTGAAGTTGGTGATAGAAGGTGTGATGAATTTGGAAGATAAATAATACCGGGAGCCTTTTGTCGGATAATACGTTTTATTCAGCCGATCGGCAGATATTTCCAAAAAGTAATTTAAGAAATGATGGTCGAGTGGTTCCAGGATGCTCTGGTCTGCATTTTCATTGAACCCGTACCATTGCCATTCGAGACCGGTAGCCACCTGCATGCTGTTGTAAGGGTTCCACTGCACGCCGCTTTTTAATTCAAACTGGTTGTGCTGAAACGAGTCGTAGTTATTGCTGTTGTCCTCCCGGAACCGGAAGTAGTCATCCCCCTTCATGGTTGCGGTGACAAACGGAGAATAGATCCGGAGCGACCGGAACACATAATTTATCTGAAAGTAGGGGTTTCGGTTCAGTCGCAGCTCAACCGCTCCGTAGTCGCCGCCCGTGAAGGTATTGCGCAGTGTGGCATTGAGCAGGAGCGAGGCGCCGAAGTCGTTGTCGTACCGAAGGCCGATTTTAAAGAAATCACTGCTTTTTTCTTCCAGCGACAGCATTAAGATATGCTGGCCGCCTTCTTGTTCGACCCGATAGCGCATCGACAGGAACAGGTTGGTGGCCTGTAGTTTTTCCATGGCCGTCTGGATGTCGGAAAAGTTGATGGGCTTGCCGAGCGGTAACTGTAAGATGTTCTTGATTTTTTCTTCAGAAATAAAATTTTCCCCCTCAACGGAAATGCTATCGAGGATCAGCCTCTGATCCGGAACGATCAGGTCATTCCGTTTTTGGTAGTTTGCCCGGCTGTATTTTTTCAAATGGTCGGCCATGGCTTCCGCGGCAATTCTTCCCCTCCTGATAAACTCATCCGCTTTTTCAAAATCGCTGGGACTGAGGTCGGGCAAATAAACGTTGATGAGTACATCCGGCTCGCCTTCATATTCGCAGCGCACTTTGTTCATCACGATCTCGTAGGTTCGTCCCAGTAATTCGACCAAGCCAACGGACCGGCCTGTTGAATCGAATTCGATCAGCCGGACCCCAATGACCATGTCGGCGCCCTTTTCCCGCATTTCCCGGACGGGGAAATTATTGAGCATGCCCCCGTCTACCAGCAACATGCCGTCCATTTTTACCGGATTGAACAACAGGGGGATAGACATGGTCGCCCGGAGCACGTCGGGCAGATAGCCCCGGCTGAAGACAACCTGGTCCTCAAATTCGAGGTCGGCAGCCACACAGTAAAATGGAGTGTTTAGCTGTTCGAAGTCCCTGATTTCCAGGGCAGGAGCACAGAGTTCCTGTATTTTTTGGTAAATATTAGTGCCATCAATCAGGGCGTTGCCCAGTGCGACCTGGGTGCCTTTTCGTTCTGCTGAAAAAATAAAACGCTCTTGCTCATTGCGGGCGTCAAATGGTGCTTTGTCCCGGTCAATATCGTTGCCGATCATGGAGGACCAGTCCATATCGGTGGCTATTTTCTCCAGTTGGCGGGGGGTGTAGCCAACGGCGTAGAGGCCACCAACGAGGCCACCCATACTGGTGCCCCCGATGCGGTCAATGGGGATTTCCAACTCTTCCAATACTTGCAGCACACCAATGTGGGCCAGGCCGAGGGCACCACCGCCGGCGAGAACGACCCCGATTTGGGGCGTTTTTTCAGCCTGGGAAAACAAAAAGCAGGGACTGGTCAGGCAGAACAGGAGAAAGCAGGTAAGTGGCAGAACGCTGTTTGGTTTCATCTGATCAATGATTTGGGTTAAAAGTACACGGAAACCTGCTGTACTCAAAAAAGGGATTTCCGCCAATCCAT
>JBFIJS010000832.1:0-2147 GCA_041600595.1 Saprospiraceae bacterium
TTGAATGGACAAAACAGAGGTAAACGGCTGATCGTAACAAAATTCCCGGTACACTTCATCCACGTACAAAAACAGATCGTGCCGCTGGACCATCTCTATCAGTTTTTTCAGATCGGATTCAGTGTACAGTTGGCCGGTTGGGTTACCGGGATTGCACAGGAACACCGCTTTGGTGCGCGGAGTAATTAAAGCTTCGAACTCCTCAACGGCTGGCAATTCGAATTCATCGTTCAGGGTGGTCGTTAAAGGGACGATGTGGATAGACGCCATGTGGGCAAAACCCAGGTAATTGGCATAGAAAGGCTCCGGTATGATGATTTCATCGCCGGGGTCGCAGGTGCAAAGGAGGGCGAACAGAATGGCTTCCGAGGCACCCGTGGTCACAAAGACATCATGCGGACTCAGGTTGGCGTTGTATTTATCATAATGGTTGGCCACTTTTTCCCGCAAACTGAACAGACCTTCTGAGGCGCCGTACTCAATAATGCTTTCGTCAATGTTCCTGACTACCTCCAATGCTGCCGGTGGGGTTGGGATGTCAGGTTGCCCGATGTTTAAATGATATACTCGTTTGCCGGCCATTTTTGCCTGTCTGGCAAATGGTAACAGACTTCTGATAGGCGATTGGGACAGGGTCGAACCCCGCTCTGAATTCCTGGGCATAGCAATTTTCTTTTTTTGGTGAAAGCTGAAAAGTTAGGGTGGGAATGATCAGGTGTTCAATAATATTTGATACATGATACCGTACATGTCGGGCCTCCCGGCAGGGTGCCAGCACAAAATCCATTTAGGAAGGTATTGTGCTTAAGTAACTGATAACGAACGACTTGCCAGTGGTATAGGACGTCTTTCCTGACACAATATTAAATAAAGAGGTAGTAATACGAATGAAATATGATAAAAATCTCATAGCGGACAGCAAGGTGGCCTGCCGGCAGTCAGGCTTGCTGCGAGCTGCCGGCAAGCTGATGGGGTGATTATTCCTTACAGATTTTGCCATCTGCAGAGATGGCAAGCTTACCGTCCGGGAAATCAGCTGCTGTCAGTTCTTTTATTTTTTTGATCACCTGATTTTGGCTATCAATTTTTGGCCCATGTGATTTTTGCTGGTAAGTAGGTGTGATTTCGCCTTTTACAAAAGTTCCGTCTTTGGTGGTGAAAACTTTAATGATCGGAGCGATGCCTGCCGGACCAGTTAAATTGAACCGGCCATACGTGCAGAAGTTGCCGAGGCTGTAACTGATGAACCGGTCGTTGTACAACTCAATGGAGCGGGTCACATGGGGGCCATGTCCGAATACAATATCGGCACCGGCGTCGATGACTGCATGGGCAAACTTATGCACATCCCCTCGGTTCTCGCCGAGGTAGTTTTCTGTTTTTTTAGGAACATTTTGATGGCCGGCACCTTCAGCTCCACCGTGAAAAGAGACGATGACAATATCGCATTGCGTCGCCAGCGAGGCGACAATTTCCTTGGCTCTGGAAATGTTGCGGATATCGCAGGTGCCCACATTGGGCGCAAAAGCGGCAAAGCCAAAAGTCGTCCCGTTGCGCTCAAAAATGGCGGTCTCATCCGTTCCGGCCAAACCGGCAAAAGCGATTCCTGCATTTTTTAAAACAGATTTGGTACCCGTTCGGCCCGCCGGGCCAAAGTCTCCTGAGTGGTTGTTAGCCAGGCTCAGAACATCAAAACCGGCGTTGGTAAAATGCTGGACGTAACTGGCCGGAGACCGGAAAACGTAGCACTTACTCATGTCGCGGCAGGTTTTGGCGGTACCTTCTCCATCGAACATGGTGCCTTCCAGGTTGCCAAAAGTTACGTCGGCATCTTGTAAAATGGACTGGACGTCTTGCAGCATATCATGGCCTCCGTTGGGAGGAAGATAGCTCTTGGACGGGTAGTTGGTGCCCAGCATCATATCGCCGACACCAATGACCGTGACCAGTTCGTGGTTTTGGCCGAAGGCCGTAAAAGTCTGAATGAAAAATAGCTGGATAAAAAAAAGACTTCCACGGAGGAAGCCTTTTTGAGTGTTTTTCAAAAACAAAATATATCTGTTTATAAATGACTGCTAATGAGTGGCTTACATTAATCAGTCATGATTAATCAAATGATTGGTTGTCGAGTTCGGCCAGGCGCACAA
>JBFIJS010000833.1:0-2146 GCA_041600595.1 Saprospiraceae bacterium
AGAATAGCCCGGTAGGACGTTTTTCCGTAGTCTTCTTCCGCTACTTCAAATACTTCTCCGTAGGGGTTGTTCGCCAACTCTCCAACGGGTACTTTCGGCTTTTTCGTAATCTCAATAATTTCAGCAAAGACCTCCAGAACGTCGTCCCGCATACCGGGGATAACGCCATCCGTGAACAAGTTGGAACCGAAATACAACGTCTCCCCAATGCGGAAATGGTTGACGGCCTTTGGTACCTGATTTCTGAACAGCAACGGTAGCACAACGGACGTCCCGCCACTGATCCACGGTATTTTTTTATCAAAAGTGGCCTCAATCAATTGCTTGTAAAGGCTGAGTTGGATGAGTTTGTCCTGAGAAGGCATAACGCCATGCAGACAGTTGAGATTGGCGCCAATGGCGGTCACTTCAATGTTGGGCAGGTCGAATACCTTCTGGTAGAACTCAATCAGGTGGTCTCCCATGATGCCTTCCCGCAAGTCACCCAATTCAATCATAATGGTCACCTTGTGGGTTTTACCCTGCCTGACGGCTTCCTCGGACAATAACCGGATCGTTTCTGATTCCGAATTGAAGGTGACATCGGCGTATTTAACCACTTTTTTGATACTGCGTTTTGGTGGTGGTTTGATGTAAACCGTCTGCACATCCGGCCTCAGCTTTTTAATGGTTTTCAGGTTTTCGAGCCGACTGTCGCACACTTCTTTGATGCCCAGGTCAAGTACCTCTTTCAAGAAGGTTTCGTTGCCGCAAAATAGTTTGGTAACGATCGCCCATTCGACGCCATGCTTTTGGAAAATTTGTTCCAAATGCTCGTAGTTCTTGCGCAGACGATCTTTATACATTCTGATAAATGCCATAATTATTCAATTTAAATAGTTTTGGATGGGAGCTAATGAAAGCGCCCCGGGTTTATCGGCAGAGAAAATGTCAGACCTTTCTTCAGGTTATTGACGCAGCTGCCGTTGGTTAAGGATATTGTTTAATAAGTAATAGGTCAGACCGGGTGAAATGTTGAGCACAAGGCCAACAAATTTTTGGTAATCAGTCGATCACCATCCGTGGAATATTGGATGGCAACCGGGTCAGTAATTCATAATTAACCTGGTCACTGAAATTTCCAAACGAGGAAACGGAGATTTCCAGATCACCCTGATATCCGATCAGCACCACTTCATCGCCTTTTTTTACGCCCTCCAGATTGGTGACGTCGATCAGCGTCATATTCATATTGACCGTGCCGACGACGCTGACTCGCTGGCCATGCAACAGCACCCGCCCCTGGTTGCTGAGGGAGCGGCTGAATCCGTGGCTGTAACCAACCGGAATGCTGGCTACACACATGTTGGAATTGGCAAGGTAAGAAGTGCCGTAACCAATAAACTCACCGGCACTGACTTCTTTCACATCCATTACTTTTGTTTTCCAGGAAATCAAACGCTCCAACGGATATTTCTTCTCTTTCCGGGGGGTGAGATATTCTATCAGTACCTCCTCGCTCGGGAAAAAACCATATTGTAAAATACCAATCCGTACCATGTCCATTTGCGTTTCAGGATAGCGGATCGCTGCGGCAGAACAAGCCGTGTGCATTTTTTCCGGTACGAGTGGAGCGGTGTTAAACTGCCGGCTCAATTTTGCAAAAGCAGATTTTTGCTGTTTGATGCGGTAATAGTTGGCGATGCTTTCTGCTCCGGCAAAATGAGTACACAAGCCTTTCAATTGCAGGTAGTCAGGGTGCCTGCACAATAGTTTCTTGGTTTTGGAAAGTGATTTTTCGGCGAAGCCGGTCCGGTTCATGCCCGTTTCCAGTTCGATGTGCACTTTTGCCGGGATGTTCAATTTTTTTGCAATCTCCAAAGCGGCTTCCAGGCGGTCTTGTTCGAAAACAAAGAACTCGATGCCATTTTGCACGGCCCATTCCAGTTCTTCATTGTCCAGTGACCCCATGATCATGATGGTCGCATCTCCATTTGTGGCCTGACTCACCCGTAAAGCCTCGTCGGCACTGAACACGGAAAAGTGATCGATGCCGCATTCCCTGGCCAGCGGTACAAATAACTCGATACCGTGGCCGTAAGCGTTTCCTTTGACAACGGAAGAAAATTTCACCTGCTCTCCCAATTGTTTTTTCAAAAAACGGAGA
>JBFIJS010000834.1:0-2144 GCA_041600595.1 Saprospiraceae bacterium
TGGCTGCCAAAAAAGTAGAGTTAGAGGCTATTCAGGAAAAGACTGCAAAAGAGGAAGAAAAACTTCGCAAGAAAAGCGATAAAGCCACCAAGAAAATTGAGGAGCGACTGTTGAAAGCCTATAATAAGATTCGTAAGCAATACCGAAATGGTCTGGCAGTAGTCAACGTGGAGCGTAATTCCTGTGGAGGGTGTTTTAATAAAGTGCCCCCTCAGTTGCAATTGGAGATTACCCTGCGCAAAAAGGTAATCGTTTGTGAACATTGCGGCCGGGTATTGGTCGACGAAAACATTCTGACGCCAAAAGAAGAGATCGAAAACGCAGCGTAATGCCTGCACCTGATCCATTACAGTGAAAAGCCCCGGTGAGTTGTTGCCGGGGCTTTTTGCATTGAATACCGGTGTTGAGTTTTTTGACCGAAGCTTGTCGGGGCTCAAACGCTTTTGGGGCTGCCGCATTCTTTCCAAATCCCTACAAATTCCTTTCTTTTGCACTGTTATGCAAAACCAAAGACTCCGCTTGTTTTCTTATATCGTGATGGCGTATATGCTGCTAGCATTTACGTGGTGGGCGCTTTTGCTTTTTACCAAAAACAGAGATGCATATTATGCCAAAAGAGAACTGACCCAGCTGGTGATGGCGGCTGAAGGGAAGATCAAGGATAACTCCGAATTTATGAACACGCCGCAGTTCCGGGAGCTGCATCAATCCTACAAAAGGCAGGAATGGATGATATTCGGCGAGGCCAGTGTTTTTGTACTGACCCTGGTGGCCGGCATGTGGTTCATCCACAAAAGTTATTACCGGCAAGTGGCCGCCAACCAGCAGCAGCGCAACTTTCTACTCGCTATAACGCACGAACTTAAGTCACCCATTGCCTCCATTCAATTAGTGCTGGAAACGCTGATGAAGCGGGATTTACCAAAAAATAAATCGGATATGCTGGCGGGCTCAGCACTCAAGGAAAATGAACGCTTGCTGCAATTGGTGGAAAACCTGCTGTTGTCGGCCAAGCTGGAGTCTTCTTTTCAACCCGATTTCGAAGAAATAAACCTGGACGATTTGCTACAGGATTTACTGGCCAAGGCCAAAAGAAGACACCCCAACGCCCAGATCAGCTACAACATGGACGGCTCAGCCCGGCTGATGAAACTGGACCGGTCTGGTATGACCCTTCTTTTCAATAACCTGATCGACAACGCCGTAAAATATTCAGATGATACCCCTGTCATTCATATTGGCTTGCAAGCCAGAGGAACGGATGTGTCCCTGACTGTTGCCGACCAGGGGATCGGCCTGCCGGAAAAGGAGAAGAAAAGGGTGATGGAAAAATTTTACCGGGTGGGGAGTGAAGAAACCCGCAGAACAAAAGGTACCGGTCTGGGTTTATTTATCGTAGATCAGATCGTAAAGGCTCACCAGGGGCATATTACCATAAAAGACAATCAGCCAAAAGGCACTGTTTTCCAGATAGAATTTGCCAACTGAAACCTGGTGGTCGAATCCACTTATTTTTAATCACTATACTTATTTATAAAATGAGAATATTACTCGTAGAAGATGAAGAAAATATCAGGGACGTAGTAAAAATGAACCTCGAACTGGAAGATTTTGAAGTGGTCGCTGCGGGAGATGGCCGAAAAGCCATTAAGCATTTTGAAGAAGAACACTTTGATCTGATCATCCTGGACGTAATGTTGCCCGAAATGAATGGCTTCCAGATCTGTGAACAGATTCGCCTCACCAATATGGAAGTGCCGATCATCTTCCTGACCGCTAAAGACGGCACAAACGATAAAATCGCCGGGTTGAAACGAGGGGCCGACGACTACCTGACCAAGCCTTTTCATTTGGAAGAATTACTGTTGCGGGTCAACAACCTGATCCGCCGGACGAGTAAGGCGCCTGAGAACACGCCGGAGGTGTATTCTTTCGGAAAAAATAAAATCAACTTCCGCACTTACGAAGCCGTTGGCAACGACGGGCCGTTCGTTTTGACCAAAAAAGAAGCCATGCTGTTGAAATTGCTGATCGACCGGAAAAACGAAGTCGTGTCGAGGCACCAGATTCTGCAATCAGTTTGGGGATACGATGTGTTCCCTTCTACCCGTACGATTGATAATTTTATCTTGTCTTTCCGTAAA
>JBFIJS010000835.1:0-2141 GCA_041600595.1 Saprospiraceae bacterium
GCCCCTGAATGCCAAATTCTCGGTGCAGGGCCTGACCTATCACCCCGTCCGCAACGAGTTGTTGCTGGCTTGCCAGGGCAACGACGGCGACGAAGCCTTCGACGACAGCAAAAGCATTTACGTCTTTGATCTCGATTCCAAAGAGCTGTTCCGGCAACCTTTGTTCCTGCTGGAAGATCAGGATATTTTTGATTACCTCAACCAACATAAACCGCCGTTTGAGGAGGGAGATGAATTGTTTCACGAACCGCCAAAGGAAAAGCCTTTTAAGCCATCGGCTATTGCCATCCACCCCAACACCGATGAGTTGTACCTCATTTCATCCTCCAGCATGACGATGGTGATCTTGTCTCCGGAAGGGGAGTTGCTGCACGCAGAAAAGCTCGATCCGTTTTTATTGGTCGAGCCGGAAGGTATGTGTTTCGACCTGCACGGTGCGCTTTACATCAGCTCTAAAGGCGGAAAAGGAAGCACGGGAAAGATCCACCGTTTTTCGCAGCAGAGAAGGAGTCGCCACCCCTCCTGAACGACAAACGGGCCGCCCGGGAAATCATTTTCACCGGGCGGCCCGTTTTTTTTCGGTAATCAAAATTTCCCGGCGTCCACGTCTTTAATAAATTGCAACACCCCCGGAAAAAAGTGCTCCTGATCGTCCCACATCGCCAGATGAGAGCCATCGGGGCAGTGCAGGTAACGTCCGTTTTGTACCAGCCCCGCCATCTCTTCCATTGCTTTGGGGTCCATGGTGTCGTAAGCTGCGCCGACCATCAGGACGGGAATGCGAATATTTTTCAACTCATCCATAATGTCCCAGTTGGCCAGTCGTCCGCCCGGCACAAACTCACTCGGGCCCTGCATCAGCTCATAAATGTGCCCGTTGACGTGGTCCATCGCCCGCTGGAAACCATCGGGGAAGGGATCCATGCGGCAGATGTGTTTGCGGTAGTATTCCTCAATTACGAGGTTCAGGTAATCGGGGTTGGCGTAGTCCCCTTTGTCTTCGAAAGACTTCAGACTATCGATGAGCGAGGGCCGCATCTGGCTGCGCAATTTGGCATTGTAGGCAGCATAGTCCGGAAAACTACCCTGCATATTGCCCGCCACGAGCGCCTTGATATTATCCTGATACTTGAGCGCATACTGCATCCCCAGCATGGCCCCCCATGAATTGCCGATCAGGTAGCCATTATCTTTGTTCAGACCGAGTGCCTGTCGCACCTGTTCGACTTCCTCCACAAAGCGGTCGAGCGTCCAAAGATCATCGTTATCAGGCTGATCGGAAAGATAGGAGCCCAGCTGGTGGTAATAATACATTTCGTAGCCTTCCTTTGGCAGGTAGTCACCGAAACATTCCATGTACTCGGTGGTCATCGCCGGGCCACCGTGCAGCAACAACACTTTTACCGTGGGGTGGCTGCCAACTTTTTTGGTCCAGACATTATAGGTGCCAGCCGGCGTCTGAATGGGAATCATCCGGACGCCCTCGGTGCCTTCGGTGGAAGGTTGGGAAGAAGTGGTGGCCGTGGTCGTTGTGGCTTCTTCGGAGTTTTCATTTTGCTCTCCGGCAGGGGTATTCTGACAAGCGGCCAGGAAACTGACCAGGAAAAACAGGAGGTAGTATTTGATTTTCATACGTTGTTGATTTTTGGGGAAAGATAGGGAAGACCAGCCTAATTTTCGGAACAGTGTTAACAACCATTTTTCAAAAGATTTTTTTCAACTGCCAATAGATCGATTCGCCTTTCTACAGTAACGTGCACAGGAGCCTTTTTTTTAAAAATATATTACCTTGTGGCGACGGTTTGCTGGTCTGAAAAGCCGGCAAAGGAATACCGTTGCTGCTTCCACCTCACTCCGCCGATTTATACCGGGGCATTGCCGCCCGCAGCCTTAGTTGAAAAGAACACACCAACATGTATAGATTGATCAAAAAAAACCTGGACCGGCATATCAAATTAGAAGCGGAAGAGTTTGATGTTTTTCAGGAAAAACTGATAGCAAAAACCTTTCAAAAGGATGAACACCTGATCCAATCCGGCGACATCTGTAAATACACTTATTTTGTGAACAAAGGCCTGCTGCGCCTTTACGATATCAATGAAAAAGGACAGGAAAAAAACACCCTGTTTGCCAGGGAAGAA
>JBFIJS010000836.1:0-2133 GCA_041600595.1 Saprospiraceae bacterium
AACAAAGCCAATTGGTTCCCGGGACAGGTTTGGTATCCGGACTATGATGTCGATTTCTACGGTGCCTTGCCGGCAGTGGTGCAATGTTCCCGTCCCGCCGGCCACCGCCGGGCGGACAACCTGATCGAGGTGGACACGGACTGCGAAAATAACAATGCCGCCATCCATCCGGGTGCGACGGAGATTTGCAACGGCATCGACGACGACTGTGATGGCGAGATAGATGAAGGGCTTTCCGGCATGACCTACGTGGGCAACGTCCAGTTTACTTCACAGGCCCAGCTCGATGCCTGGCCACCGTGTTACAGCATCATCCAGGGCACGGTGACGATCACCGGCGCCAACATCACCGACCTGACGCCACTGGCCAACATCACCGAGATCACCGGCAACCTGTCGGTGGCGACCAATAGCACATTGGCGAGCCTGAACGGCCTGGATAACCTGGCTACCGTGGGCGGCACCTTGTCGATTTACTACAACTTCCAATTATCAAACTGCTGCGCTATTGACGAGCTGTTGACGAACGGCGGGGTAGGGGGAGCAGTTGTTATCTTCTTCAACGCTGCGAATTCTCATTGCAACAGTGCAGTGGATATTATGGCGGCCTGCCCGGTCAATCCATTGATAGCCAATCCGGGGCAAACCGCCGCAGGAGAATGGTCCGTAAAACCCGAACGGGTACCGGGGCTGTCACTTTTCCCTAATCCGGCGGGTGACCAGGTCACTGTGATGTTCGAACGGACGACACCAACAGCCACTTTACGGATCATGAATGCGGTGGGCAGTGTGGTTTTTGAGCGAATACTGGAAGACGGAACCGATCGGCTGAAAATAGACCTGACCCTTAGCCAATTTGGGACGGGACTCTATCTCGTTTCCCTGTTTGAAAACGGAGTGACCTACACCACACAGTTGGTTGTTCAGAAATAATAGCTGAGAAAAATAACTTCAACCATTGTTTTTCACAAAGTTAACCCATCCCGGACCTTGCAACTTGCAGCGTTCGGGATGGCTTTTTTAATCACTTCCGTTATTTTTTCTTTCATCACCGACCTTTCTGTTAACTTTGGCCAAACCTGTAAACAGAACCAATAATGAACGCTATTTCTATACTCATTGTGGAAGATGAACCGATTATCGCGGCCGATCTGGCCTTCATGCTTTCCAAAATGGGATACCAGGTGTATGATCCGGTCGGTTCCGGAGAAGAGGCACTGGTATTTTTAAAAACCAATGAGCCGGACCTGATACTCATGGATATTCAATTGGAGGGCGACATGGACGGCATTGATACGGCCCATCAGATCAATGCGACGACCACCATTCCCATTATCTTTCTGACCAGCAATACCGATACCCAAACATTTGGACGGGCGAAACTGACCCGGCCCCACGCCTTTTTATCCAAACCTTTCCGGGAAGCGGATTTACGCAACAGCATCGAACTGGCCTTTGACCGCAATGAATCGACGACTGTACCGGACGACGGGCCGGCCCTGGTACACGACGACCGCATTTTTGTAAAAGTAAAAGACCGCATGGTGAAACTGATGCTCGAGGAAGTGCTCTGGATGGAAGCCGATCGATACTACAGCTGGATCGTTACTGCGGATAAAAAATACCTGGCCACCGTTTCCCTGAAAAAACTATCGGAAAATATTCCGGAAACCATATTTGCCCGGGCAAACCGATCGCAGGTCATCAATACCCAAAAAGTGGATGAGATGAGCGATCACTATCTGTATATTGGCCAGGAAAAAATACAGATCGGTAAAACATACAAGGAAGATTTGATGAAACGATTCCTCCGGTTTTAATGGGCTGCGAAGCCTACATCATCGATCTGGAGAACGCCAGTGACCGCCGGAAGCTCTTTTTGATTTGAAACCCTAAACCACATACTAATCCATACCATGAAAAAACACCTACTCACCTTTTTGACCTGTTGTTTAGCAACGGCATTTATCCGGGCCCAAACCCCGGAGCTTGACAGTCTGGCCGCGGTTTTGCCAACCCTCACAAATGATACGGCCAAAATCAACCTGCTGATCCGGCTCACCAACACCCTGAACAGTTACGACCTCGAACAGGCAAAACGGTACGGCAGGTGGCGTTAGAACATCAGATCCT
>JBFIJS010000837.1:0-2129 GCA_041600595.1 Saprospiraceae bacterium
GATACCATTTTGCCGCAACGGGCTCCATGTATTGTATCCGGTCCAGCGGGTAATTGCGGATGGCCTGCTCCGTTTGATCCCAACCGAACAGGAACCACCGGTTGTTAAATTCTTTCAGCAAATAAGGATGCAAGACCGTGCGGATCGGCGGCTCCGGCCGGAATGGTTGGTACACCAGCAGCACAGAGGTACGCGTCCGGATGTGGTGGTACAATGGCTCCAGGTGTTCGATACCCGTCAGCGAGTCGTTCCGTTCAAACTGGATATAACCACCGCTCTGCCCGGGATTTTCCAGATCACTGATCTGTATCCGGCATTTGCTGACGATTTCCTGCAACTCCCGGTAGTGCGGGAATACCGAGAACTGCTTCAATAACAACGAAGCCTCGTGGAGCGCCCGGACATCTTCGCTGTTGAGGGGGTGCCGGTGGATGGTAAAATCAGGATCGTCGTAATACACGCTGCCCCGACGACAAGTAATGGGCGCCGCATATCCCAGTGGCGGGTCCTTTCGCATGAGGGCAATGTCCCCTTTCAATGACCGGTGCGAAACCGCCAGCCCGTCTTCGTTGGCCGCCACACCAAATTCCTCCATCAGCTTGTCAGAAATGAACCGGCGCAGGGACTCCATCGTCCAGGTTCTGCTGCGGTTGCGCAAACATTCATCGATCAGCCGGTACCGGTAACTTGCATTTTTGTTCGTTGGCATATTCTTTAAGTTTTGTCACGACTGCTCAACAATAAGCATGTAATATAACGTGTAAAAAAAAATCCTCCGTTAAAAAAAGGGCAAATACGCTGCCCTACCCTGCCCTTTCTTTGCCGCTACAAAAAATATTTTCCAAATGACTAACATTCATCTTCTTCCTGAAACTAAGCCAAACCGACCGTTCCCCTCTCCTAAACAACCGTTCCCTAATCCATCCGGAATTATCAGGATTTTTTATCCATCTTGTCGACCCAATAAAAATAAACAACCCGCTACTGTTCTATTAAAGCAGGTAATACAAATTTTTCAACCTGCACCTGTATCTGTATCTATCTCTGTATCTGTATCTGTATTTGCTTTTGTATTCGCACTAGTATCTGTATTGCAAAAAAAACTGAATTGGATCAGTCATTCTGCATACACCCTGCGTGATTGCCGGAATGATCATTTCATCACTAATTAAAGACATTAACTGCATGCCAAAGGTAAGATTCCTCCGGATACGCTTCGACCATCCTATCTTTCCCTACGACATCCCCCGGTTCCGGGCGGCCGTCATCGAAAAGACCGAACGGGAAGCCCCCCTTTTTCACAACCACCAGGGGGATACTGGCTTTGCCTATCGCTATCCGCTCATCCAATATAAGGTCACCTACAAAAAAGCCAGTATCATCTGCGTCAACGAAGGGGCCGACGAGATCCACCACCTGCTCCAGCACCGGGACCTGACGCTCCGGGTCGGCGACAAGGTCAACAACTACTCGGTCGAAGATGTCGATCTCGGCTACTTCCAGGTGCAAACCTGGCAATCCTCTTTCGACTACTCCCTGCTCAACTGGCTGGCTCTCAACCAGGTACACCACCGCCGCTTCCTCGAACTGGAAGGTAACGATACCGAACAACTCCAACTGCTGGAATCCATCCTGACCGGCAATATCCTCTCCCTCGCCAAAGGTATCGGCTGGACCGTCGACGAACAAATCCAGGTGAAAATCACCGAACTGAAGCGAATGAAAATGCTGCCCTTCAAAAAACGTCAGGTACTGGCTTTTACCCTGAACTTCCAATCCAACGTCTCCCTACCGGATTTTGTGGGCCTGGGGAAAGGAGCGAGTGTGGGGTTTGGGGTGGTGAAGGGGATTCATTTGAATAACCATAAAAATTAAATCAACATGGAGAGTATCACTTTTACTTGTGAGACAATTACGCCTATGTTTTTGGCAGGGGCTGATGGGCAGACGCCGGAGTTAAGGGCACCGAGTATTAAGGGGGCACTTAGGTTTTGGTGGCGGGCGATGCAATCACAGAATGATATTAAAGAACTTTCGAAGAAAGAAACGGAAATCTTTGGCGGAGTGGGTGATAATCCTAAAAAGAGTTCATTCAATTTAAAAGTCAGGCATAAACTTACTGATTCAGA
>JBFIJS010000838.1:0-2128 GCA_041600595.1 Saprospiraceae bacterium
ACCGACCACCCCGGATCGGCGCAACCGGCTACGTTCTAAGCAGCTGTAGAAATTGAGTCGTTACTGTTTCGAACTACGACAGCGGCAAATAACCGCGCTTTTGGAGTGGCACATACACCATACACTCCAATCAATGTGGAGCATCCTGCAGGCCAGCTTTTTATTAGCCGGTTTATATCAGTGCCTGTCCGTGAAATTACTTTTTCTTATCTCCTCAATCTCCGCAACGGTAATTGAGTCTGTAAAATCATTAAGAGTGGAGCGAACATAGTTCAGTATTCCTACCAATTCCTTATTCGTAAATCTGGGGGCAAATCCCGGCATCACACCATTATATTCTTTCCCCTTTACAGCTATTTCTGAGGTGGCACCGAACAGAGTGGTCTCTATCAGCTTTTTCTTATCTGCTACCGTTTCAGTTTCCAACAGAGCAGGTGAATAACCCGGTATTCCTTTTCCTGTGGGTAAATGACAGGATGCGCAGTTGTTCCGGTACGCAATGCCGCCTGGTGTTTTCGGCCGCTCGCGCCAGCCATCCTGAACAAACAGCTTGATCGGTTCCCGGTCTTCAGTGATGGTCGCCAGGTGCGTATATTTTTTCTCTTCTCCTTCTTGAAGCAGTGAGATCTTCAGTACCCGATCATTGCCATTGTCCGGGACACTGTCGTACATCCATCCATGCACATCGATATGCCAGTCAGTGTTGCTGGTGATCAGGTACACATCCCCGCTTGAGGAAACACACAGATCCCTGAAGCGGCCAAACTTTTTCTGCAGGTAAATTTTTGCATTGACGACTTTCTCTCCGGTGTCATCAAGTTGTAATAACCAAAGCGCTCGGCCTTTTAAGGTGGTAAGCATGAGGTGATTTTTCCACTCAGGAATAGCCAAATGATCATAGTAATCCAAGCCGGCAGGGGCAATGGTGGGTGACCAGGTGTAGATTGGTTCACTGACCGCCACGGAATCACAAAAGGCCATTTCGTTTTCTTTGTCACAATACCCCTCAACAAAAGGCCAACCGTAATTGCCCCCGGGTCTTATCAGGTTAATCTCATCATCGGAATCCAGTCCGTGCTCGGACGAATAGATCTTGCCGTTTGCCGCAACCAGTCCTTGTGGGTTCCGGTGTCCCATGGAATAGAAATAGCTGCCGAGAATCGGGTTGTCGTCCGGTATACTTCCGTCAAGATTTATTCTGAGGACCTTTCCAGGCAGAGCACGTTCGGTCTGTGCATTTCGGGAATCCATTACATCTCCGATGGCAAAAAGGAGCTTATTGTCTGCACTGATCGCAAGCCTGGAGCCGTTGTGCCCCCGGAACCCCGGTATTTCAGGCAAAACAGGTTCAGGGTCAATAAGGGTATCTTGCTCAAGGGAATACTTGTATCTGACTATTTTGGATCTAATATAATTGGGATTTCCTGCATAATCGGTACGGTCAGATACCGTTGAATCAATGTAGTTGTAGTGTATATACACATAGGGAACATTGTTAAAATCCGGGTGCAGGACAAGTCCAAGCAGACCGGGAGTGTATCCTTCGGAATAAACTTCGGGGATGCTTAATACCTTTTTGACCTGACCTGTTGAGGGATTCATTCGCATGATATTCCCTTTTTTTTCGGTAAACCAAAGATGCTCATCTCCGCCCCAGGTAACTTCCCATGGCTCATCCAGATCGCGAACTATCTCACTCACCAGTAGTCGTGTTTTATCGAGCTGAATTATAAATTTTGGCTTTTCGTTGGACGGCCGTTCGATAGGTTTTTGACTTTCACATCCGGTCAAGAGACAGGTGAGCAACACTGTCACAATGACTAGCAGACTGACGACTCGTTTGCGTGCTCCGGCCATAATTTTTAGCACCTTTGTATTTGGGAAGGGTTTTGTTCAACAATTCCTTTTCCCGAGCCTTCTATGACATTATCATCATATGAATTATTCTTGGCGCCCGAGTGTCATGCCACCAGTTTCACGTTGTTATTCTTAAAAGTGTCTCAGGTAATGTCCACATTGATGAACCCTTAGGAGATGAGCAAAGGAAAAAGCCCGCCCTTATCTAAGCCACTTTACCCTAAGTAATGAGAAACCGCGAGGAAACCGCGAGGACAGGCACTCACAACTC
>JBFIJS010000839.1:0-2125 GCA_041600595.1 Saprospiraceae bacterium
ATGAATTTTTCAGCCAGACCATGGTTGACTGGAAGTGGCCGGAATATGCCATTCCTACCTACATCAAGAGCCACATTCACGAGGACAACATTGATCGGGCAAAAGGTGAATATCCATTGGTGCCAACTTTCCGTTTACCGACCCTGATACATTCCCGCAGTGGAAATGCCAAGTGGTTGTACGAAATTTCCAACCGAAACCCGATCTGGATGCATACTTCGGATGCGGCCCGTTTCAACGTAAAAACAGGCGACCTGCTGCGAATTAATACCGACATCGGTTATTTCGTGGACAAGGTATGGGTTACGGAAGGCATGCGTCCCGGGGTGGTGGCCTGCTCTCACCATTTGGGCCGTTGGCGCCGTCCGCAAGATCCGAACGGCAACCGGTGGGCAACTGCTACGGTTAGTATCGAGGACGATGGGAAAGGCGGCTGGAAAATGAAACAGCTGGCCGGCATCAACCCTTTTAAATCTGGTGATAAAGATAGCTCCCGCATCTTTTGGAGCGACGGAGGAGTTCACCAAAACATCACTTTTCCCGTGCACCCGGATCCGATATCCGGTATGCACTGCTGGCACCAGAAAGTACGTATTGAGCGAGCAAAACCTACAGATGAATACGGTGATATTTATGTGGATACGAATAAAAGTATGGCCATCTACCGCGAATGGCTGGCTATGGCGAGACCAGCACCGGGGCCTGATAACCTCCGACGTCCCCTTTGGATGAATCGGGCGCTGAGGCCCGCAGAAGAAACCTATTATATCAAACCCTGATATAGCTGTTTACCTGGGACCTTTGATTTTTGAAAACGATGGTAGCGGGCACAAAAAAAAGAGGCTGTACACATTTCCGATAATCGCTTGTCGGACTTGTGTTACAGCCTCTTTGTTTAGAGAAAAACAGCAGGTTTGTTTAGTTCAACTTCTTGCTGCCGTTTTCTGCTTTGGAATTGGATTTTCTTAGTTCGTCGCCAAACTCCTGGGCAGCGATGAAAGAAGATGTCATTTGCGACAACATATCACTTCCCGAATTTGGTGTATTTGGCAACAGGATCAGGGTATTTTTGGATTGTTCTCCAACAGCCTGCAACGTGTCGTAGTGTTGAGTAACGACGATCAGTGCAGAAGCCTCCTGAGAGTTGATGCCTACTTTATTGAGTGCTTCGACGCTGTCTTCGATACCTTTGGCAATTTCACGTCGCTGATCAGCGATCCCCTGGCCTTGTAAACGCTTGCTTTCAGCTTCAGCCTTCGCCTTGGCTACAATGCGAATTTTCTCAGCTTCCCCTTCGTATTCTGCGGCGACCTTTCTTCGTTCAGCTGCATTGATGTGGTTCATGGCCTGCTTGACTTCTGCCGCAGGATCAATGTCCGTAACCAGTGCTTTGACTATACCGTAGCCATAATCGTTCATAGCATCATCAAGCTCCCGCAGGATCGCAAGGGCGATGTCATCTTTTTTCACAAATACATCATCCAGTTTCATTTTTGGTACTTCCGCCAGCACAACATCGAAAATGTAGGAAGTGATTTGCTCGGTCGGATTTTGCAACTCATAAAATGCCTCATAAATAGCATCCTTTAAAATGCGGTACTGTACAGATACCTGGATGCGAACAAAAACATCATCTTTAGTTTTCGTTTCGACCGGTACGTCTAACTGTTGAATTTTCAGGCTGATCTTTCCGGCGATCTGGTCAAAAATCGGAATTTTGAACTGGAGCCCGGAGTCTCTGACGCTTTGGAATTTTCCAAAACGCTGAATAATGACGGCTGTTTGTTGTTTCACCACAAACAAACAGGAAGTAATAATAAAAAAAGCAAGGACGAGGAAAATAATTGCAGGAATACCCATGATGATAAATTTAGTGATTTGTATGTGAGGTAAAAAGGAAATGAAAGTTAACTCATTTACGCCAACAATGGCACTTTTTATCCACTAAAAACGATAAAAACAAGATGAAGGTTGTTGACAAGGCACCAGGAACGTCCAAGCAGATAACAGTTGTGGAGGGAATCAGTTTGAATGGGGAATTGTACGAACCGTTGAAATGATGAGAACCACGGAGCCCGGAAGCTTTTTTCAGACAAGAATCCAGTAGGATGGAAGAAATGGTGGG
>JBFIJS010000840.1:0-2121 GCA_041600595.1 Saprospiraceae bacterium
AGCGGACATAGAGCGGTCGTTGGAGCGGTTCATACCCCGGCTCTGGATGTAGCCTGACTTGGCGGCTTCCAGTTCCTCGGCAGAAAAACCTTCCGTCAGCACTTTCTGAATTTCCTCTTTGTAAGCAGCTTCCAGTTTGGCAGCGTTTTCAGGAGCGTACATCGCATAAGATCCAAACATGCCGTTCTTCTCGTGCGGACTTGCACTGAGGAAAGAACCCACGCCGTAACTCAGGCCTTCCTGCTGCCGGATGCGGGTGGCCAAACGGGAATTGAGGAAGCCACCCCCCAGCATGAAATTACCCATGACCAATGCCGGGTAATCGGGGTCGGTGTCCTGTACATTAAGTGGCATACCGGCAAAGAACATGGCATTGGCCTTGTCGGGAGTATTGATGGTTTCGTTGACCGGCTTGATCTCTTTGTATGGATCGGGGATGCGGGTGTAGCCTTTGGGGCTTTCCCAGCCATCGAATGTTTCGAGAATCGTCTTTTTCACGGCTGCTTCATCAAAGTCGCCAACGACGGCGATCGAGGCATCGGTGGTGCCATAGAAATTTTTGTAAAACTCCTTTACCTCGTCCAGGGTCAGGCTATTGACGGCTTCGATTTCTTCTTCAAAAGTCATTACGTAACGCACATCGCCTTTAGGATAAGGGTTCATGATCCGGCTGAATGTTTTGTTGGCAATGGCTTGAGGTTCGCTCTGTTGCGATTCAATGCCGGCGAGTTGCTCCTCTTTTAGCTTCGCAAATTCTTCCTCGGAAAAGGCGGGGTCTTTGAGCATTTTACCAACGAGTTCGATTACCTCGGTCAGGTATTGTTCTTCCGTAGCGATCATTACGCTGGCTGAGCTCGACCCGCCGTAAACCCGGACGGTAGCCTTCAGCCTGTCCAGTTCATCCTGAATTTGTTGGCGGGTCATGTCGCTGGTGCCTTTGTCGAGCATGGAAGCGGCAAACTGGCCGGCCATTTCTTTTCCCTGCAACGTTTTCATGTCGCCAAAGCGGAGAGTCATGCGGGCATCCACGGAGTTGCCGCGGGTTTGTTTAGGCAATAAAGCCACCTCCAGGCCATTTTTCGTGCCGCTGTCTTCGATGCGGGTTGTTCTTTTTTCAATATTCTCGGGGGAGGGGTCAAAGTCTTCTCCCTCGGCAATTGCTTCTTTACCCTGGTAGCCTGCCAGTAATTTTTGGACATCAGGCGCATCCGGAATTTCAGCCCGGTCCGGTGATTTTTCCGGAATAAATTTACCGATGGTCCGGTTGGAAGGTTTCAGGTATTTGCGGGCCACTGTCAGCACATCTGCGGCGGTTACTTTTTCCACATTGTCGCGGAAGAGGAAAGACAGCCGCCAGTCGCCCATGGCAATGTATTCACTGGCACGGCGGCCCACGCTGCCCGAATCTTTAAAACCTTGTTCCCAGTATTTCAAAATGCGTTTGCGTGCCCGCTCAACTTCTTCGTCGGTTGGCGGGTTGGAGAGGATATCGTCCAACGTAGCCAGCATGGTTTTTTCGGCTTCTTCAAGCGAGTTTTCCATTCTGACATCCGCATTGATGTAAATAAAACCGCCTTCTTTCAACCCCGGGGCAAATGACCAGACGGAAGAAGATTTTTTGGTTTCAACCAGGGCCTTGTAAAGGCGGCCGGATGGTTCGTTGGTCAAAATTTCATCAAGAACTGCTACGGCAGCGTATTCGGGGTGCGGCCCCGGAGGAGTATGGTAGGCTGCGGAAACCACCTGCACGTCGCCAGACCGGCGCAGGGTGACGAAGCGCTCTCCGTCCTGGGTTGGTTCCTTGGTGTAGGTCGGGATGAGTTCTCTTGTTGGCCTTGGGATTTTGCCAAAATATTCTTTGATCATACCCAATGTTTCTTCCTGGTCGATTTTACCAGCTACGACCAACACGGCATTATCCGGCTGATAATATTTTCTGTAGAAAGCCTGCAGCCGTTCGATTGGGACATTTTCCAAATCAGCACGGGCACCGATGGTGGTGTTGCCGTAGTTGTGCCAGATGTAAGCCGTGGACAACACCCGTTCCATGAGGATACTGGTCGGGCTGTTTTCACCAATTTCAAACTCATTCCGCACAACGGTCATTTCGCTTTCCAGATC
>JBFIJS010000841.1:0-2119 GCA_041600595.1 Saprospiraceae bacterium
ACCTGGGCTTCCGGATAGGTAAGTATCCGCCCTTTTATTTCCCGGTTGGAAAACAAAGACGCCCGTTTTCCTTTTGGCAATCTGCGTTCGGTCATTTCCTGGATCTTGACATTGGTATGGTCGGTCGGCAGGGAGAAGACCCGATGGCCATTCATAGCTGCCATGATCTCCAGGTATTTTTGCGAAAGGGTAGTTCTTTTGCTGTCGTTGTTCATACAAGGTTACAATGTAAAAAAATGGGTGAGGGAGTTCGTTGGGGGCGCAAATAACTGCAATTTATTTGGAAAGTCCATGCGCAAAAACGCCGGCTTTTGTAAACGCCGGCAGGGCTTTCAAAGTAGTTAAAAAACCCTGCCGGTGCCGAGTCACCAAGCCTGATCAAATCTTCTCCTCTACCAGTGCGGTGATTTTTTGTTCCCAGGCATCAGTTTGTTCTGCGATCGCTGCGGCCCGTTGCAAAAACGTAGCGGCGAGTTCTTTATCTTTCAAATCCTTGACGTTGATCTTGACGTTCATCCAGGCACCATGCACGGCTGCCCGGGCGCACAGGGCACCCACCCCGGCATCCGTTACGGAGTTGGGATTGCCGTGCCGGACCATCGCTTCGGCCAGTTCGAATATTTTAAAGGCCAGTTCCATGGTTTGCAAGGGAGTTTCGATGGCATATTTTGTTGCCTCCTGAATAGCTTCTGAACGAGCTGCTTTTTCCTCCGGTGTACTTTTGGGCATGCGAAACGAAGCCATGATCTGATTGAAGGCGTTGGTGTCTTCATCTACTAACCGAAGGAGGTCGTCTTTCAGTTTCTGGCCTTTTTCTGCCCATTCTGAGAATTCATCGAGGCGGTCGTCCCACCCTCTTTTACCCGCCGACAGGTTGGCGACCATCGTACCCAGCGACGCACCGAGCGCACCTGTGTAGGCGGAGATAGAGCCACCACCGGGAGCAGGGATGTCTCTGGCCGTTTCGTTGGCAAAGGCCCGCAGGCTGAGGTGGACGAGAGGCGCCGTGGAAGCATCGCGCAGCTGGTATTCAATAATTTTTTTCTTTGGGTCGAAAGGAGAAAGCTCGTCCATCCCCATGGATTTCACCGCGATGTGGATGAGTTCTTCCTCAGATGCCCCCCTGCTCCATTTTTGTTTTTCCAAAAAATAACGCCCTGCATCGAGCATTACTTTCAGTGGTACGAGGCCGACGACTTCCGACCCCGTCACCCGCATACCCCGGCGCTCTGCACTTTTACGACACTCCTCAAAAGCAATATGTACCGGGGTTACATTGATGTTGGTCAGGTTCATGGATACCTGGGCAATACCATATTCTTCAATGTACCAGCCAATACCTTTGACAGATTTGCAGGTGCCGGGTTCCCGAACCGGCTGGCCTTTTTCGTCTAAAACGATTTCTCCGGTGATGGGGTTGCCGATACGTTTTACCCGGCCTTTTTCCCGAACATCGAAGGCGACAGAGTTGGCTCGTCGCTCACTTTTGGTGTTCAGGTTTACATTGTAAGCTACCAGGAAATCTCTGGCTCCGATAGCGGTGGCTCCTGCCCGGGCGTTGAATTTGGCGGGGCCATAATCTGGTTTCCATGCCGGGTTGCGGAGTTTCTCTGGGAGGCCTTCGTATTCTCCTGCCCGTACGGTGGCCAGGTTTTTCCGCTCGGAGGATGTTGCAGCCGATTCGTACATGTAAAATGGTATGTCCAGTTGGCTACCGGCCATTTTACCGAGTTGGTGCGCCCATTGCGCCGTTTCTTCCATAGTAATATTGGCGATAGGTATCAGCGGGCAGACGTCGGTAGCGCCCATGCGGGGATGCTCGCCTTTGTGTTTGCTCATGTCGATTACTTCTGCCGCTTTTTTGATGGCTAAAAATGCAGCATGAATGACCGGCTCCGGCTCTCCGACAAAAGTGACGACGGTGCGGTTGGTTGCTTTGCCAGGGTCTACGTCAAGGAGCTTAACGCCTTCAACGCTTTCAATCTGGTCGGTGATTTGTTTGATAATAGTCATGTCCCGGCCTTCGGAAAAATTAGGGACGCATTCGATCAGTTGTTTGTTTGACATAGTTGGTTAGGATAATTTGGTGGCCGACTGGCCTGTTTTCTGGCCGGCCACC
>JBFIJS010000842.1:0-2119 GCA_041600595.1 Saprospiraceae bacterium
CCCGCTACAAAGTCACCAATGAATACGTCAACAAAGCCTCCTCTGATTTTGGCCCGGCCTTTTTCAGTACCGACAAGGTGGTCTATTCTTCTACCCGCAGCGATGTCGCTACCCGCAACAGCCGCAATGCCCCGGCTTCGGCTCCGGCTGGCACCAACCGGCTGCTGATCACCCGCCGGGATCGCAATGGCTTCCTGGAAAGCCCGGTTGCCTTGCACACCGGCTTCGGTACCGGCACCAATGAGGGCCCGGTTTCTTATTCAAAAGATGGCAAATGGGTGGCATTTACCAAAAACAACTTTGTGGAGGGTGCCCGTCAGATTCCGTCCGCCGGACTCGAATTGACGCTGTACATTGCCCAGGTCAATCAGGACGGCGACTGGACCAACGCCAATCCATTCCCCCACAACGGCGTTGGGTTTTCTACCGGATATCCATGTTTTTCACCCGATGGCAAAGCGCTCTTTTTTGCCAGCGACCGGCCCGGGGGCTATGGCGGATTCGACTTATACGTTTCTTACCGGGTCGGCAGCTCCTGGTCTTCCCCCGAAAATTTGGGGGTGACGGTCAATTCGCTGGGCAGTGAAATTACCCCTTTCTACGATGGGGTCTCGCTCTACTTTGCATCCGATTTCCACAAAGGTTTTGGTGGTTTCGATATTTTCCGGGCTGAGGAAAGCAACGGCCGCTGGTCGACGCTCTACCACGGCGGCACCGGCCTCAACTCCTCGTACGACGATTATGGCTTCGTTTTCGACGGCCTGCACAGCATTGGGTATTTTGTTTCGAACCGGCCAGGAGGCAAAGGGCTGGAGGATATTTACAAAGCACAGAAAGAAACAGACAACGTTGTGATCAAAGTACTGGACGAGGCAACCAACAACCCCATTGCCGATGCCACCATTGACTTTGCAGATTGCGATGAAGAAACTTATAAAACCAACGCCAGCGGTCTGTTCAATTTTCAGATGCTCGAAGACCTGAACTGCACGATTTACATCAAAAAAGACGGGTACTTGAGCGAGCCGCTCAAACTGACGTCCATGGGCTTGCGCCAAACCCGGACCCTGGAAGTGAAATTGACTAATTACGCCAATGCATATCAGGGGAAAACAGTCAATGCGAGCAATGGCTACTACCTGGAAGATGTAAAAATCATCGCTACCGATCAGGCTACCGGGGCCGTTTCCAGCAACCGGTCGGACATCCAGGGAGGGTACGCTATATCTCTGAAGCCGAACGCCACTTATCTCCTCCGGTTCTCCAAACCTGGTTTTCAGGATGTCACCATGAATGTGAAGACAACCGCCAACGACAACCGCATCCTGCGCAATGTGGATTTGCTGCCCGTTGGAAATGCAGGGAAAATAACGACGACTAATGAACCCCTGTTCGTAGCCGATGCGACTCCCGCAGCCAGGGCTGAAACGAAATCAAGCATCGCACCGGCGGCTGCCAAAACCACCATGGAATCGAAAAACATTACGGTGTCGGGTTATTCCGTGCAAGTGGCCGCAGTGAAAGGAGAACTCGGCGACCTAAGTAACTACCAGAACAAGCTCGGTGATCTGGGCACCGTTTACTCGGTGAAGGAAAACGGCGTCTCGAAGATCCGTGTGGGCATTATCAAAGACCGGGACGATGCCGTGGCTATGCAAAAACTGGTACGTGCCAAGGGCTTTGACGGAGCTTTCATCGTTTCGGAGGTCGATCGAACCATTCCCGGTTCTACCAAACTCCCGGCTGCTAAGGCGGCCACTCCCGAAACCAGGTACGAGGCAGAGGTGAGCGCTGTCACCGACCTGAAAGGGACCATGATCCGCCTGGCTGCCTACACCAATATGAATTATTTTGACAAAGGCATCGTGGACGATCTCGGCACGTTGACCTATGTGCCCAAAGGCGATTTCACCATCGTCCTGCTGCGTGGTTACCCGACCATTGATGATGCTTTAATCGCCTTGCGGAAAGTAAAAGTAAGAGGCTTTCCGGAGGCCCATCTGGTTGATTATCAGAATGGAGAAATGAAAAAATTGAAGTGATGATGTAAAAGCTTTCGGGATCGTTTATACCAAAGAAGCTGGTGAAACGGGCCGGAAAAGTGGGCTAAAAGAACGAC
>JBFIJS010000843.1:0-2112 GCA_041600595.1 Saprospiraceae bacterium
GTGGTGTCCGGCATGATGGCATCGATAAAGTCGGTAGCGGCATTTTTCAGTGGTTCCAGGGTTTGTTGTAAAACACTGCCACTGAGGTCTAATACCAGCAAGGTCGTATGGTTGAAGATTTGTTCTTTACTGGAAATTTTTCGGGCGGCCTCTGATTCGGATATAACCCGCGGGCACTGGTCGTTTTGCCCTTTTTCGTAAATTTCAAAGTTTTCTGGTTTCAGGAAACCGATCGGGTTGCCGTTCTGATCCGTTAACTTGAAAAATATGGAAACCTTGGAAGGCAACGTTACCTGTACGCTGTCGAGGAGGTTGATATTCAGGTTGGTATTCCCTTTTGGCACCTGGAAACAATCATTGAAAGGCAGGTCGTCATCTTTGCAACCAAAGAGGAGGAACAAGCTTGCTAAAAGGCTAATCAGAAATGTTTTTTGCATCATGGTAAATGGATTTAGAAATTGGGTGTTTTGGTTCCCATTTTAAAGGTATTCAGTTTAGGTTGTGTTCGGTTGTCGGGTTAAGAACGGTTTTATCTTCGTTTTGCGGCTTCTCTATTTTTCCATAACAATTTGCCCATGAGCCCCAGTTGTATTTTTTTGCAACAATGCTGATGAAAACAATGGCCGCAACGAAGAAGCCCATCAACATCCATCCCATATTTATTTCTGAGGTATGAAACAAAGCTGCAGTCTGGATAGCCGAATCGTCAAATGTAACGAAAAGTGCGCTGTAAATATTGGTGGCAGCGTGTACACCAAGGGCCAGTTCCAATCCATCATCCATCAGGGTAAGGATGCCCAGAAACAGGCCAACCCCTATGTAATAGGTCATACTCAAGCTTAATCCAAACGCCTGAACTTCCGGATTCATAATGTGCATAATTCCAAATCCGGCAGACGTCAGCACCAGTGGTACCCACCGGTAGCGGCTCAGAAGGCTGATTCCCTGCATGAGATAACCGCGGAAAACCAATTCTTCAAACGAGGTTTGCAAGGGGAATATAAATAATGCGATCAGCAGTAGAATGAAGAATTTTTCTGCCTGAAACTGGAAAGTGTAAATGTCGGGCTGTAGCAAATAAAAGATCAGCTCCATTGCGATGGACAGCACCATCCACAAACCGAAACTGAAAAATATCTTTCGCCAACCAATGTTTTCGGAAGCCGTCACAATGGCCTTGAATGGTTTTTTATGAATAAATTTGACGCCAACCCACAAACCTACTAAGCCTACAACAAATGATAGAAGCATCAGGAAAATGACAAGGTTTTGGTCGAGCCCCAACCCGCTGAAGTCCATGTTTTCGCTCATTTCAATCAATTCAGTCTGGCTAAGGTCGCTTTGATCGGCTTTGCTAAATAACAATATGGTCAGCGGAGCCTGCCCGACGATAGTGCCGGCAAAGATTAAAAGCAGAGTTGACAGATAAAGTGACCAGTGATTTTTTCCAATGTGTGCATTTTTCAGATACATAATTCATACGTGTTTATCCGGTAAAAATAACGAGCATTTTACCAAATGTTATAGACCGGAAAAAACAGGAAAAAATTTAACTCTAATTTAAGTAGCTGCTGTTGAAAAATCGACTCGCTAAAAAAAGCGTAAAGTGTTGTTTTATTGATTGTTGCAAAACTGTAATACCGAAGCAGGTTTTGGATTTCGCAGCGCTCAAACTACCGACTTATTACTGCCGACTGCTTAAAACTGTCAGTGCATTTGCCTCCCTGTGAAAAAAATTCATTTATGAAAAATTCTGTTCTTACGCTGGTTGAATGCTAAAGAAGCATGTTGCCAACCTGTAAACAGCATGAATAAAAATTTCAAAAGGTCAATTCGTCCCGAACACCAGATTCTGCACGACCACTGAAAAACAAGAAAGCCCTGGGGTTTTCCCAAGGCTTCTTCTATTCGATTTGGTTGGCTATTTTTAGTTTCCAAACCCATTGCCGCTGGCAGGAACACTTTCCTCAGTTGGCTTAGGGTCCACTTTTCCTTTGATTTTCAAGGTGTGGGTTGGATTGGATTCGTTGGTTGTCAACGTAACCGTTTTCTGGAATGGCCCGATACGGTTAGTATCGTAACGCACTTCGATTTCCGCTGTCTCGCCTGGCA
>JBFIJS010000844.1:0-2108 GCA_041600595.1 Saprospiraceae bacterium
TACGGAGTTCAGGGTGCCCGGCCGGGCGCCCAATTCCCTGGCCGGTTCGTTATCTCGGCCCCAAATCTAAGTAATGCCGGGGGGCGTCCCGTAAAAAAGTAAGGGCTTTTTGATTTAATTTTTTAGACAAAAAAATATTTGAACGCCTGTAAATACGCAATTTTAGTCTTTTTATTTTAAAAATATCATTTTACAAATGCTGTTTTTTGTCCTTGCAGCCCCCGAGGTTTCCACTCATTTTTGCAGCATCAAATTTTAAATAACAGAAAAACCGTTTTCCCATGATGAAAATATTCCTACTTAAAACCGCTTTACGCACCGCCCTCTCGATCCTGGCCCTGATCCTGGCCCCGCTACTTTACGGGCAATCAGGTCCGACTTTTGGCTTTCACACCACCGTCGAAGGAGACACTGTGCTGGCAGAACTGCAGGCCCGTGATTTCACCGATATCCTCTCCATGCAATTCACCCTGACCTGGGATGCGTCCTTGATGGAATTTGTGGCATTGGATGAATTGAACCTCCCGGGGTTGCTACCCTCCAACTGGAACCTCACCGATGCCGCCGGCGGGGTTATTACTTTCTCCTGGTTCGATCCCGACCTGGATGGTGAAACCTTTTCCGACTGCTCAACTCTTTTTTCCTTTAAATTTTACACACCCAATGGCACCATCACGCCGATTGAGATCGATAACAGCCCCACCGGTGATGAGATCATTGATATTTTCGGGATGCCCGTGCCCTGGGCTCAGTCACCGATTCTTTGCAACGGCGTCGGTGCCATGAGTGGTCAGGTATTCATGGATGCTAATGCTGACTGCCAGTTTGGTACCGGCGAGGAAAGTCTGCAAAACTGGAAAATTCAGATAAGCAACGGGGTTTTTACCATTTATCAGTCAACCGATGAGGATGGCCAGTATCAGGTATTGCTGCCCGAAGGAACTTACGATATAACCTTGATTTTGCCCAACGAAAACCTGTGGTCGTCATGTACCCCCACCCAAACCATCACCATTGATTCGACTTCTGCCGAATTGATCGATTTTCCCGTGCAGCCATTGCAGAATTGTGCCCTGATGAGTGTGGATTTGTCCACGCCATTTCTGCGGCGGTGTTTCAGCAACAACTATGCTGTGCAATACTGTAATGAAGGAACCATTCCGGCGGTGGGAGCTTACGTCGAGATCGCATTCGACAGTTTTCTGACGGTGACGGGTAGCAGCCTGCCCTGGAATGCCGTCAATGGCAACACCTACACCTTCCCATTAGGAGACGTTGCGCCGGGCGACTGCCAAACGTTTTCGGTAACCGTGGAGGTCAGTTGTAATGCCGTGCTGGGGCAAACCCATTGTACCAGCGCCCACGTTTTCCCCGACGACCCCTGTGTGCCGACTGCAATGTGGGATGGCTCTGACCTGGATGTGACGGGCACCTGTGAAGGCGATTCGGTCCGTTTTGAAATAAAAAACAACGGCGAGGACATGGCGCAGCCTATGGAGTTTATCGTCATCGAAGACGACATGATTCACCTCACCAGCGATCCGGTCCTGTTGCTGAGCCAGGAGTCAGTTACTTTCGCCGTTCCGGCAAATGGTTCTACCTGGCGGGTGGAAATGCCGGAGACCCCCGACAACCCCTTCAGCACCTTTACTGCTGAGGCCATAGAAGGTTGCGGTGCCAACGGCAGCGGTACTTTCAGTCTGGGCTATGTCACTCAATTTCCCCTGGATGAGGAAAGCCTGGCCATTGATATAGATTGCCAGGAAAATATCGGAGCCTACGACCCCAACGATAAAACAGGCTATCCTAAAGGCTTTTGTGCTGCCCACTACATCCGGGCCGGACAGGACATCGAGTACAAAATCCGCTTTCAGAATACCGGAACAGACACGGCCTTCAACGTCGTTATCACGGACACGCTTTCTAATTTTTTATCCCCGGCCAGTGTGAGGCCCGGTTCGGCCAGTCACCCCTATACGTTTGAACTGTCGGGTAAGGGGGTACTGAGGTTTTCGTTTCCCAACATCATGCTGCCCGACAGCAATGTCAACGAACCGGCCTCGCATGGCTTTGTGAAATTCACTGTTTCCCAACAACCCCACAATCCA
>JBFIJS010000845.1:0-2106 GCA_041600595.1 Saprospiraceae bacterium
CGGAGAACCAATAAAAAAGCCCGGATTTTGGAAAGTCCAAGATCCAGGCTAAAGTCATTTATTCATCAAATAAAAACCAGCCAGTCTCCGTATCGGGTCAGGCATTAAAAATTCCACAATCGGGTCATATTGAAACCGATCAGGATATCATTGTTACCAAATTCATTTTGACTAAGCATGTGGTTGTATTGGGGTACCAGCCATTTATAGTTGCCTACAAATATCTGGAAGGCGTGCGAACTGGAAGTCAGC
The DNA here is from genome assembly GCA_041600595.1 of Saprospiraceae bacterium. Taxonomy (GTDB): domain Bacteria; phylum Bacteroidota; class Bacteroidia; order Chitinophagales; family Saprospiraceae; genus UBA6168. Next base: position 253 of record JBFIJS010000845.1, read on the forward strand.
TCAATTCCAAAACTGATATTGGGCTTTGGAGTTGTGAACTCATCCTCCGTTAATGGCACATCAAAATTGGCGATCAGGCCCATCGTGTTGGTTACCTTACATCGCCCGAGGAATGAGGTAGAAACGACCATATTGTTACGGCGTCCCAAATAGTTGCCCTCCGTGTCGGTCGTCGCTTCGGCGAAGTTGAAGTAGGCAATGCTACCGGCAGCCTGGAGCGATATGAAGTCATTAAATTTCCGGGCCACCATCAACTGGTGGAAATAGGCAAACCTGTCGGTGGTCTCCACAAAACCAGATTTTTCTTCCTCGCGGGGATCAATAGACATATTGACCAGATAGGTTAAATTGACTGGTGAACCCCCGACTCTCGCTTGTTGGAGTATTGCATATTTAGCATGAAAATCAAGAAGGCGGTTGTCCTTGGAAAAACCGAACCCTACCTGTAATTTCTCTATCGGAACGTAGTTGAGGCCCATTCTGATGTTGGAGGGGGCAAAAATGCCATAAAAATCGTCATAGCCATTGTTCCAGGTGCCAAACCGGTGTTGAATGTCAAACTCAAATGTGCCTTTAAAAGGAATGATTGCGGTCTGGTTATCGATCAGCCAGGTGCTTTCAAACATGCCTTTTACCGGTCTCAGATCTTTTTCCGCAGCCTCATCTTGCTGTGCCAGAATCGGATGGGTGTGGAAGACCATAAGGAGTGCAGTGATGGCAGATAAAAGGATGGTTTTGAAACAAGAAGTCCTTTTCATGTTGTAAAAATTTTGAAATAAGAAAGGTGTGAAAACTGGCGGTAAAACAAAAGGCGGTTCAGTGAAATAGAATCCGCCTTTTGTACAAGGGCAATCAGAGGATTACCCTAACTCCTGAAAAAATTTCATCATTCGTGGTGAAAGCCTATTAGTTTATGGAGGCAATAGAGTTCTCTAAGAGTTTCTTAGCAAACTTGTAATTGTGAATCCCCAAACTCTGGTCTTCCCTGACGTATTGATAGTTGTACAAGGCACCCAGTTCATTGGCTGAAAGCGTCAGCGGGTTGCCACTACTGGCGTTGGCGTAAGGAAGGTCATTTGGATTCAGGATGCCTTTGTCGAGAAGTAAAGTTTGCAACTCTTCCAACAAAGCAGCGATCTCAGTTTGAGTACTCTCAATCATTGTTTCCAGTTCTCCTGAATTGGTATGACACTGAACGCAGCCAGCGGTGTTGATGTCGCCATCTTCATTACTGACATTAAAAGTGTGGCCCCCGGATTCAACTCCCTGTGCACTGGCCATGTGGCAGGTGACACAAGCATTATCAATCAGGTTGGTGTGGGCTGAGTTGGTGTACCCCGTACCGACTTTAAAAGCTCCGGAACCTGTAAACATCATACCCTGAGCACCGTGGTGAGGGCCATAACGTTTATTGGTTACAGTGAATGTTTCAGTTGAGGATGGATCTGGCAAAGCAGGGCTTTCGACGCGGGCCTGGTGACAGTTGATACATAAGTTGGATTTACCTACATCAACCGTTTCGCCGCTGGCCCAGAAAGTGACGGGTGCAGAAGCCGTGAATGCCCAGTCGTCCTCCGTAAAGGTGCTGTGAATCTGGTGGCAAGTGTAGCAGTTCTGTGGGAGCGGATCTTCAACGGTCATGGAGGCTGACATGGCCCCCGTTGCTATCCGGTCAAGGAATCCCTGGCTGGTGTGGCACGCAGCACAGGTAGCTGAGTTTCTTTCGAAATTACCACCAGTAGCGTGTGTAGAATGTTCCCATTGGAACACTTTGGCTGCAATGTTCTGTGATTGGTGACAGGCGGCGCAGTCCTGAAAGCCGGCGCCTTCCGGACCTTCCGGACCTTCCGGACC
>JBFIJS010000846.1:0-2105 GCA_041600595.1 Saprospiraceae bacterium
CCCCGGATACCCAAATTCAAAAAGGGGGCGTCGCTCTGCGCCGCTACAGCTATTTTACGGACCATCTACCAATGGTACAGGCGCTCTGCGCCAATTGGTTATTGACCGAAAGTATTAAAATCGGCCAAAAAGTCAATTTCAATAAATAGTGGGTTAAAAATCCAGGATGACTTATGTTTAAATCCCTTTGGGCCGAGCAGTCTGATGCCTCAAAGCGAGATGAATCCCCCAGCCCACTTGCATGAAAGAAAATTTAAAATACACCGTAATCAATAGCGAATATCTTCGGCGGTTTCGCCCAGATAGAATGGCAATTGCCAGGCCGCCCGGATGCCGATGACCAGATCGAAACGGGAACTGGTGTCAGCGCTGCGGGTATCAAAATTGAAAGAACGGCGGTTTTGGGTAAACGCTTCCGTGATTTCAATGCCGATGATAAAATTGGCCCGGCGCAGGTTACCCAGGTGCTGATAACCTATGAATTGCGTCAGTCCCAGCCCATTGCTCAGCCGGTCGTACCCTTTTTTGTAATTGCTGTTTAATTGGGGTACCGAAACGACCGGGTCATCCTGGATCCGTATTTTGTGCTGATAAAATCCGCCGCCCAGCGTAGCCCGGATACCAGACCTTTTCTTATCGTCGAGCCGGAATATTTTCCCCACGTGGGCTTCGAGCTGAATGCCCCGTTGCCGTAATTCTACCGTCGCAATATCGCCGATTCCCCCAAAGATCAATCCGTCGGAACCCTTGACAGAGGCGATGACATCTTCTTTGACGTCCGTTCCGAAATAGAAATAACCGTGCACTCCCATCACCCAGTCTTTTTGGGTGATGTAGTCCAGCCCCAGTCCGGCACTCAGATGATTGCCAAAACGGTCGGAGAGATCGGCCAGGGGCAGGTGACCGCCAAACAGAATGTTTGCCGTCATGATATTCCCCTCGTTGTTTTTGGCCTGCTGCTGGTAGTAGCGCGGCAACTGGGCCGAAGCCGTGACCGCGATGCCACTTATCAGCAGCAGTGCTGCGATTGATTTGAGCCAATAATTGTTGCTGGTCATGATCTTTGTTTTATGAAGTGCGACTGACACCCCAAATGGAGACGTAGCTTCCATTTTTTTCTTTAGAAAATGTGCTGTTCATTCCCGCCGGCCCTATTCACAGGCACCATCGGTCCATGATTTCACCCCGGCATTTTTGGCGGCACAGGCGTTGGAATAAGTTTTTCCATTGCAACCACAGACCGGGTCATATTCATCGGTGCAATCCGTCTTTTTCGGATCGGGATCGATGCATTCCCCGCATTTTCCGGGTTCCCACCGGGTGACACCAGCCTTTTCGGCTTCGCAATCGTTGCCGTAGGTCTTGCCGTCACAACCACAAACGGGCCGGTACTGCTTTGTGCACCCGCGGTTGGGATCTATTTTGTCTGCGTCAATACAATCATCGCATTTTCCTTCGGTCCAGCTCTTCAAGCCAGCTTTTTCTGCCTCGCAGGGGTTGGAATAGGATTTTCCGTCGCAGCCACAAACGGGCCGGTACTCCCGGGTGCAGCCTTTGTCTTTGTCAATTTTCGACAGGTCAATACATGGGTTACATTCTCCTTTGGTGTACCGCAGCACACCGGCCTTGGTAGCCTGACATTCATTGCCGTAGGTTTTACCATCGCAGCCGCAGACGGGGTCGTACAGCATAGTGCAGATTCCTTCCGGGTCGATTTTAGACGGGTCGATACAACCGTCGCCCTGCGGGGCACTGGCTTCGTTGCAGGTGGCCGCCAACAAAATCAGGGCGGCAAAGGCGGTGAGGTAAAGGGAGTATTTTTTCATATTTAGTTGGTTGCGGATCATGAATTTATTCCGGCCGAACCGGTCGGCCATGAAAATCCAGGGTTTAGAAATGTTTTGTATCCATTGGCCGGGTGCACCGGGGCTACAACTTACTAAAAAACTTTTTACCCATCACATAATACTGGAAAACAATGCTGGACGGCAGGATACCATGTCGGTTTGGCTGGGGGGAAATACGTACCCGCTGGATCAGCAAATCAATATCGAGTCGCTTCCGGATGAATGTGATCAGTGCCAGGAAAAAGGAAAAGAAGGCCA
>JBFIJS010000847.1:0-2103 GCA_041600595.1 Saprospiraceae bacterium
CTGGCTTTCACCACACCAATCATTTTTTCAGAAAAAACCTACTGTTATTATTATGGACTGTAAACAAGGGACAAGCATTATCATCGGACAAATGATCGACTTGTTGGAAAAAATTAACCCCGAAAAATACCGCACCCCACTATCACTTTTCAACGGATCGAGTATTGGGCAGCATTTCCGACATGTTTTAGAATTTTATACTTGTTTGTGCAATGGACAGCAAGACGGCAAAATCGATTATGCGAGCCGGGAAAGAGATATCCTGGCCGAAAACAACCCCAGCTATACCGCTGAAGTTTTCAAAAAAGTTCTGCAGAAGGTCAGCCTATTACGGGAAGCCCAATCGGCCGTTGTCGTGGCGGATTTTTCCACCGACCAGGATGTCCAGCGGCCGTTGGTGCAGACCACCATTGGCCGGGAACTCATGTACACCTACGATCATGCGATCCATCACCTGGCCATGATTAAAATGGGGTTAAAATTGATCTGCCCGGAAATGGAAATCAACAAAAACATCGGGGTTGCACCTTCGACTGTTAAGCATTGGGCAACCGCTTCCAGCACCACATCTCATACCTGACATCTTACTATTCTTACCCGACCCGATATGCATTATTTTAAATACGATTTTCAAACCGGCACCGCCAACAACGAAGTTCTCATCGCTTTTCTCAGTCTCGAACCCTTTGATACGTTTGTTGAAACCGACCAGGGCTTTGAAGCTTTTTTGCCGGAAAAAGAACTGTACGAAGGATTGGAAAAAAACCTTCGGGACCTCTCGGAGCGGTTTTCATTTTCTTATACCAAAACCTTCATTGAATCCGAAAACTGGAATGAAGCCTGGGAGTCAAATTTTCAACCCATTCAGGTCGATGATTTTTGCGGCATCAGGGCCCATTTTCACCCGCCAATGACCGGAGTAGAACACGAACTGGTCATCACGCCAAAGATGGCCTTTGGCACCGGTCACCACGAGACCACTTTCATGATGATACAGTTGATGAAGGATATCGACTTTCGGGAAGCCTCCGTATTTGATTATGGTTGCGGGACGGGCGTACTGGCGATTCTGGCGGCCCGTCTGGGAGCTCAAAAAATTGACGCCGTGGACATCGAAGAGGCAGCCTGGCAGAATACGCTGGAAAATTGTGAAACAAACAGTGTCTCAAACGTTAATGCATATCAGGGAGACCTTGAGGTCATGTCGGGCAAGCACTACGACATTGTGCTGGCCAACATCAACCGCAATGTAATTTTAAGCTCTCTCCCTGCGTTATCCACCATGTTGCCCGAAGGAGGGTTACTCGTCCTTTCCGGCATCATGAAAAATGACGGAGAAGTTCTTAAAAATGCTTTGCTGGAAAATGGATTTTCACCGATTAAAATTGTCGGAAAAAATAACTGGTTAGCCATGCAATGTACAAAGGATTAAACCTGTCATTTTTGGTATCACATTGCACTTTTTATTCATTAGGTGCTTTGTAATTTAAATTTCTCACTTACTCCCATCAATTTGGGGAACCGTAAAATGCAGAAGTTCTGAAGTACCTGCAAACTGCACGGGACTGCCGGCTGGCGGGGAAGCAAAAGAAAGATTGGTAACTGCCCGAAATGTCTGTTTCCCCTATTTCACAGAACTATTTAAATTACAAGGTATTAAGCTACACGTTGAAATGAAGTATCTGATAAGTCTGCTTTTAATTTTTTCCTTTTCAATAAATACGGCGTTCTCTCAGCGGTTGGAAGAGTTTACCCTTGGTGTCAAATACATCGACGAATTGAAGGATTTTATGACCGCCAGTAAGAACTCCTCCATGGAAGACCTCTACAAGGATTTTGACAAACTTTACAAAAGCAGCTTTTTCACCGTTGAGCAAAAGGATACGATTCAGGCGATGTCTAATCTTATGCTCGCTCAGCGCATGACAGCCAACCCTTTTTTCTCCGAGTACCTGCAAGCTTTGATGAAAGTAAAAAATGCCGAAAACGGTGATGAGCGATTCAACCGATGGCACCAGGTTTTGCGCACCCTGCTGACCCAAAGCGACAACACCAAAAAGTCTTTTCAAAATTTTGTGGGTTTCAGTATCGACTATTTCCAAA
>JBFIJS010000848.1:0-2103 GCA_041600595.1 Saprospiraceae bacterium
GTAGGGCGACTGGTAAGCCAGGGTGCCGCCGCCATAATGATAAACCGTAGAACGAGGGGTGAACATGACTTTGTAGCCCGCCCGTTTCATGCGCCAGCACAGGTCGATCTCTTCCATGTGGGCGAAGAAGTCGTCATCAAAGCCACCAAATATTTTGAACAAAGGCGCCCGGACCACCATGCAGGCACCCGAAGCCCAGAAGATTTCTTTCACCTGATCGTACTGCCCGTTGTCCTTTTCCACCGTATCGATGATGCGCCCCCGGCAAAAGGGATAGCCCAGGAAGTCGATCCAGCCACCCGCCGCACCGGCGTGTTCGAACAGTTCCGGTTCGCGCAGCGATTTCACTTTGGGTTGCACGGCAGCGATACTCCGGTCCGATTCGATGAGTTTGATCAGCGGATCGAGCCAGCCCGGCGGCACCTGCACATCCGAATTGAGCAGCACGAAGTAATCCTCCTCCAGGTCTTGCAGGGCGAGGTTATAGCCTTTGGCAAAACCGTGGTTTTGGTTGAGCGTGATGACCGGTACCTGCGGAAATTGCTGCTTCATAAAAGCCACGGAGTCATCCTTGCTGGCGTTATCGGCCACGTACACTTTGCAGTTGGGATAGCTGGTCCGCAGTGCATGGGGCAGGTATTTCTCCAACAGCTTGCGGCCGTTATAATTGAGGATCACAACGGCCACCGAGGGCATCAGCTGCGCCTCCCAGCTGGCCAGTTTTTGATCGGCCATTTTCAGACAGGCTTCTACCTGCGTCTGGTCGCGGGCGATCTGGGCTTTCAATGCTTCGAGGTCTTCCAGTTTTTTATCTCCCCGGATAAAATCCACCAACTCGACCTTTACCACGTCGTCGTAGATCGTTTTGTTGAAATCAAAAATGTTGACCTCAATGGTCTTTTCCGGTAAGTTTTTTAAGGTGGGGCGGTTGCCGATGTAGAGCATGGCCTTGTGGCGTTCCCCGTCGTAATCGGCGTAGGCTGCGTACACGCCGTCTTTAGGAATGAGTTTAAACTTCTCCGTCAGCTGCAGGTTGGCAGTCGGATACCCGATCTTGTTGCCAATTTGCTGCCCCTTGATCACTTTTCCCGTCAGGGTAAAATAATGGTTCATCAACGAGGCGGCACTGGCCACGTCGCCCGACTCCAGTGATTCCCGGATCTTGGTGGAACTGACGGTAATCTCGTTGATTTCCTTGGCCTCAATTTCCACGACCTTGTAATTACCGGTTTTTTCGTGCCATTTCAGGTAGTTAATATCCCCCCGGCGATTCATGCCAAAGCGGTGGTCGTAGCCAATGACGATGTGTTTGGGCTGAAATTTTTGCACCAAAAACCGCTGGATATACTCATCGGCACTTTGCTGGGAAAACTCAATGGTAAAAGGGACGATGACCAGGTGGTCGATCCCATATTTTTCGAACAAAGTGACCTTTTCCTCGGTCGTCGTGATGAGTTTGAGGGTCGTATCTTTCGGATAAACGATTTGTCGGGGATGCGGGTGAAAAGTGATGGCAATGCTCTCGCCACCATTGGCCACAGCAATATCTTTTACCTTTTGTAAAATTTTCTGATGGCCAATGTGAAGCCCGTCGAACGAACCGATCGTAATGACCGCATTTCGGAAGGCAGGTAGGTTTTCCAAGTCTCTGTGCACTCTCATGCGGCAAATGTACGTGGTTAGGGAATTTTTTTTAGCAGAAGCTTTACAAGGTTTTACGGGAGGCAAAAATTGTTCTTTTTTCGGTGCTTTGGGTATCGGATCCACAACAGAATCCCCGAAAGCAATGCACGGATTTGCGGAACATCACTCCGTTTTCACCATTTTAAAATGGGCTAATTGTTCCTGCACCTGCACCCGCAGGACATAGATGCCGGCCGGCAAATCCGTTGTTTCCAAAAATGAATCCTGACCGTGAACTGTTTTTATTTGTAAAAAATGACCATGCAGGTCGAATAGCGCCACCTCAGCGGGTTGACCCGGCGGCACCGCCAACGACAGGTGAACCTGACCGGAAAACGGGTTCGGGAAAACGTTGACCCACGCCGGAACTGCTTCCTCACCAGCATTTGTCACGTCTACAAAAATTTGCTCGCTGACCAC
>JBFIJS010000849.1:0-2102 GCA_041600595.1 Saprospiraceae bacterium
CTGCTCCGCATTTTTTAAACATACTTAAATTACACGGTATTCAACTTGGCGTATTTTAATTTGAGCAATCTTTTCCCCATCTTAGCCAATCAACAAAACTGAATGAAAACCTTATGCTGTTTAATTCTCTGACTTTTATAGTCTTCTTTTTGATCGTACTGATGGTACACTACTCGCCCATCGTGTGGCGAAACAAAAAGATCAGCCTGCTGGTGGCCAGTTACCTTTTTTATGCCGCCTGGAATCCTCCTTTTGTTCTCCTTTTATGGCTCTCCACTTTTGTGGATTGGCATGCTGCCAAAAGAATGCACGCCTCGGATAACCAGGCTGAGCGGAAACGCTGGCTGCTGCTGAGTTTGCTTGTAAATCTTGGCATGTTGGGTTTCTTCAAATACGGTGGGTTCTTACTGGAAAACTTTGTGGCGCTGGCGCAAATGGCCGGCATCGATTATGCACCGGCCGCTCCTGACATCATTCTGCCCATGGGGATTTCGTTCTATACTTTTCAAACGATGGCCTACACCATCGATGTGTATTTGAAACGGGATGAGCCGGCGGATTCCTTTCTGGACTTTGCCTTGTTTGTAACCTTTTTCCCCCAACTCGTCGCTGGTCCGATCGTTCGGCCGTCGGAGCTGATTCCGCAATTTAAAGTGCCGCGGGTGGCTACTTCCAGCCAATTGATCTGGGGTTTTGGACTTATGACCCTGGGGTTGTTTCAAAAGTTGGTGATCGCCGACACCCTGTTGTCGCCGGTAGCGGAGGATGTGTTTGGCAATTTTGCGCCGGTCCATATCGGTGATGCCTGGCTCGGTTTGCTGGCCTTTTCGGGGCAGATATTCTGCGACTTTGCCGGCTACTCCACGACCGCCATCGGGGCGGCACTTTGTCTGGGTTTTGCCCTGCCGGAAAACTTCAATATGCCTTACGCTGCGGTCGGTTTTTCAGACTTTTGGCGGCGCTGGCACATCTCCCTGTCGAGCTGGCTGCGCGATTACCTCTATATTCCCCTTGGCGGCAATCGCCGTGGAAAAGGCCGTACCTATTTCAATCTGATGATGACGATGTTTCTCGGTGGGTTGTGGCACGGGGCGAGCTGGACCTTTGCAATCTGGGGTGTGCTGCACGGCCTTTATCTGGTCGTTGAACGTTTTCTCAAAAAAATATTTCACGGCAAAAAATGGCTTAATAACCGGGCGGTCAACATTGGCCTGGGCCTGGTTACATTCTACTTCGTCAACATTGCCTGGGTTTTTTTCCGGGCAAAAGATTTCGAAGGAGCAGGACTGATGATGGCTTCATTGCATGGGTTTATTCCCGATGCGATGAAGATACTCTCCACGTTGTCCATCATCTCGGTTGTTGGCGTCATGTCGGGTATGCTTCTTATCCATTGGTGGATGCGGGAGCGGACCCTCGAATCAATTGTTTCAAACATGTCGTGGTGGCAGGTGGGACTCATCTGGTCAGCCATGATCTTTCTTTTAATCATTAATCAAGGCGGAGGAAATGCATTCATTTATTTTCAATTCTGATACCGGTCAACACGAACGCACGGTTCCCGGGCACCCCTGGAAAAAAGTGGCCATCCTGTTGGCCGTACTCGTCCTGCCGGCAGTTGCAGCCTGGGAAATGTACTGGCGCAGCCAGGGCTATCAACCCGACTACGACGGCACCAGCAGTCTATGGTCGGAGTGGCGTCAAAAAGCAAAAAACGCCGACAATGAAACCATCGTTATTTTCGGTTCTTCCCGCGCCGTATTCGATATCGACCTTCATACCTGGTGGGAGATGAAAGGCGACAGAAAGGTCATCCAATGCGCCGTGGAAGGCACAGGCCCTTTGCCCATTTTTGAGGATTTTGTGCAAAACACAGATTTTGCCGGCACCGTTGTACTCTCGGTGGCACCCGATCTGGTGTTTAGTAAGCATCCTGAATTTTCGGGTTTTACGGATTCGTGGGCTCAGTCGAAAATAGATTATTACCATAAATGGAATCCCGCACAAAAAATGGAGCATGCCCTGCAACTGGCAATCGAGCCCCATGTCGCATTCATCGAACAGGGCTGGCTGGACTTAAAGTCACTGCTTTCCCGCCTTCC
>JBFIJS010000850.1:0-2088 GCA_041600595.1 Saprospiraceae bacterium
AACGGCAGGGTTAGAATGATTGATGGAAAAAAACAATCAGGGAGAAAAGCTGGTCATCATTTAAAGGGATGGCGTTGAATCCAGTCGTCCTCAGGCCTGAAATATTCGAGGATGGGTGGCATGAGGCTGTTCATGAATTTATTATTTGCCCGGATATAGCAATACAGGTCCTCGGGTACCGCTCCAATGCTGCTTTTTATTTCCATGGCCGTCCGGGCGTAGACAACCCGTTTGACCTGCTGTTCAATGCCCTGTTTCAATGAATCGAGCAACATGTTCATGTATAGCTGGTACGTCTTGTTCTGGCTTTGGTCGTAGCCAAGGAAGTGCGCTTCCATTTCATCGTAATTGTTGATGTTGGTGCGGTATCCAATCAACTCTCCTTTCAGAAAATACCCGGTCACGTTAAAATCATCACCGAGGTACTCTTTCAGCTTAATGATATAGTTTTCGTGCAGGGTGACCATGTTGAAACCGGCGGTGAGCATCACACCTTTGTAAAGTTGGTAAAGATGGTCTTTGTTGCCTTTTAACTGTTCGAGGCTCAATGGCCTTTTTTCCAGAGCCTTACCGCATTTAAAGGCTTTTTTCGCTCTGACCCGATATTTTGAACTGATGTCCATCAGGTAATCATCCAGGGTATGCCAGTTGGCACGTAGCGGGAGGACCATGTTTGGATGAAAAAGGAATTCACGGTATTTCTGGTCCATCAGTTTTTGCCGGCAAACCTCTTGTTCTTGAGCAATATCTTTTACAAAAATCCCGTCCGTTTTTATTTGCCGGGCCTTCCAGAAAAATTGCGTTTTCTCCAGGGCTTCTTCCAGGAGGCACGCCGCCATTTTTGGTGAAGTCTTATTTTCGTTGAAATAGTAGCCATGTTCGCCGGTAAAAAGCAGGTTGCCGCAGACTAACAGGTTGAACTCAAATTGCTTAGCCAGGAAACTTTTGACCGAGCTGGTGATCGTTTTTAGAGCCCCCTTACTCTCCAGGTCTTGTACGTTCTCGTTGGTTTTGAAATTGAGTATCTGGCAGTAAGCGATTCCAATTGGTTCGCCTTGCCTGTAAAACAAAAGATAACAACATTTAATGCCTTTGGGCGGGGCTTCTTCAATGGCCTTAAGAATTGGCCGTTGTAAATAGATATTTTTAGGATGCTGGGCTTTTTCCCAATCGGATGGCAGGTCGCTGACAGACGGGTAAACTTTAAAAGAAACCCCGTTCTCAGATAGCTGATATTCTATACTGTCAGTTGAAGAAAGGTTCGGCAATGCGAGTAGTTTATCAGTCAAATTATTCGTTTATTTTTTTTCCCGAACATAACAGGTTAATCAATGGGATAGTTTTACAGGTAAATAAAATGTTTACGGTAATTGTACTCAATGGTTGTGTGGGAGCAGAAGAATGAGGTAAAAAGTTTTGGTAGCTGCAAATTCAAATCCAAATTCACAAAGCAGAGCCTCAACCATCAATGTTGAGCTTGCAGCTACCAAATATCAGAAGCGGTCAGGCTCCGCTTCGTTCATCATTTCATAAATGGCATCAAAGACATCTTCCGGATGTGGCTTGGAGAAGTAATCGCCATCGCTGCCGTAGGGTGGCCGGTGTTCTTTGGCCGTAATAGTAACTGGTTTGGAATCCAGGTAGCGGTAACCGCCTTGTTTTTCGAGTACTTCCTGAAGCATATAGGCTGTGCCGCCTCCCGGGAAATCTTCATCCATGAAAACGATGCGGTTTGTTTTTTTCAGAGACTGGACGATGCGGTTTTCCAGGTCGAACGGAAGTAAAGTCTGGACGTCTATCAGTTCTACAGAAATACCGTGTTCGGCTAAAGTTTCGACAGCTGACTGCGCCACCCGGACGCAGGATCCGTAAGTGACCAGGGTTACATCGGTGCCTTCCTGTAAAATTTCGGGCACACCTAATGGTACCGTGTATTCTCCCATGTTGTCAGGCATCAATTCCTTTAGTCGGTACCCGTTCAGGCATTCAATAACCAAAGCCGGATCGTCGGAGTGAAGCATGGTATTATACATGCCTGCCGCCTGAACGAAATTCCTTGGTACCAATAAGTACACGCCTCGTAACGAT
>JBFIJS010000851.1:0-2085 GCA_041600595.1 Saprospiraceae bacterium
CAGATAAACCCTTTGCGGTCCTGGATGATGGTGTTGACAAACCTGCCGGGGAGGCCCTGATCGGTGGTGAGGTGTTCGAAACGGGGGCTGACCGGTTGGGCCAGCAGGATAGAACCCAAAAAGGAAGTAAATAATAGGCAAGCAGACAAGGGCTTTTTCATGGCGTATTATTCTTTCGTCTTTAAAGCAAGTGTAGATTGCATTTTTCGCAAATGTTTCTTCTCTTCTGACAACTGATCATTCGAAAGTTTTACAACCCTTTTTTCGTTTCAGATTACTCCTTAGCCAACTCGATAGCCTTCTCCAAAAACTCGTCCCGGCCTTCCAAAACACCTTGGATGGTTTTTTCAACCCTGATGTCCGGAATGATCCCGATGGCGTGGTGTTGGCTCCCATCGTGCTTCAGGACTTTCATGCCGGTCCAGGAAATGGTGAAATTGCCCGGCAGCTGGAAGGGGTTCACATTTCCGTTGGTGCCCGCGGTCGGTTGCCCGACGATGGTCGCCAGATCGTACCCTTCAATATAACCCATGCAGCTCTCCGCATAGCTGATGGCGCGGCCATCGGTGATAAATATGATCTTACTGTCCAGGTGTGGTTCCAGGGCCGGCATCATCCAGTTGTACTTGGCATATCCGGTTATATTTTCCTGGTCGGGGTAGATGATCTGGGGCACCTGCATCCAGGCGGAAGTCGTATCCGGTTGGGCGAGCAGGTAGGAAATAAAGTCATGGTTGCCTTTGGGATACCCCCTTAAATCGCAGATAATCGCTTTGGTTTTGACTAATTGGGGCATGAGGCTATCTATCTCGCCCATTTCTATTTTGTCCAGGTTAAGGTAGATGATGTCATCTTCAACCCAACGGTGGACTGGTCGGTTGCTCCTTTCCAGTAGCGGGTAGATTTCCTGAGAAAAGTTTTTGGTACGTTTCAGCGGTATGGTTTTATCCTTTTTGGCGAGCAATAATTCAGTACCCTCCTGGCCCAGCAGGGACATGGATTGCGCCCGGTAATCCCGCCAGCCATCGGTTCCCGCCGATATTCTTCTCTCCAACTCATCGAAATACTTTCTGGCGGGCGTTCCGTTAACGGAAAGAATAATGTCCCCTTTTTTAAGGCCGGTATTTTCTGCAAAGACCTGCGTGATGACCAACTGACCTTCTATCCATTCCCAATAGACCGGAGGCATAAAACCTTGGGGCGTTCCTCCCCTGATGAAAATGTGGCCATCCCGCAATGGCGCCGTCAATTCCTGGAGGGTAATCAGAAAATCGTCATTATCCCGATCAGTGTAACACTTTTTCAAAGCGGCCATCAGTTGAGCATCCCAATCCACCTCAACAACGTCGAAATAGGGGAAAAAATGCTGAAAAACATTCCAAGTGTTGATCACATTGCCCAGCCTCAACTCCAGGGAAGTCTTTGAATCATTGACCTGGCTGATTGCTGCCTGTAAACCCTCCAACAATTTGGGGCTGGCTTTCGGATAGGTAGACTCGCGGTTGCAGTACAAGCTCAGCGGTATTGTGCAGGCGAGGTTGTTCCCGATTGATTTCTTGATCACAGCCCCGGGAGGTGGTTGGGCGTCAAATATCGCCTGCTCCAGAGCGGTATCCTTTTTTACTATGTATTCGATGGCCGCACTTCTTTTTCCGCTGAATGCATCTGTATCATCAATGGCGAAAGTAAAGCCGTTGCCCTGTGTTGACCAAGGGGAAGCCTCCGTTTTTACTGCGACATCCTCCTGTTCGAAATCACTGTTGCCTACCGGGATTTCTATCCACTGGCCATCCTCTTCATAGAATAACTGGAGGTCATCCACCAGTAGTTTTCCCCCGCCGGACAAAAAACAGCCAAATGAAATCGATTCGGCCTTTTCATCCACTTTGCCGATGATTTCATAACGTCCCCAATCACTGGCAGTGATCGGTCTTTCGCCCATGTTATCAAAAAAACCCAATTGGCGGTTCTTGAGATCTACCCGCACCCACAAATGGCCGGTCCCTTTGCTATCCGGGAGCAGTTTTACGTAGCAGGCAAATTTTAGGGCCTTGCCCCGGTAGGCATCGGCGGCCAGGGAAGTAG
>JBFIJS010000852.1:0-2070 GCA_041600595.1 Saprospiraceae bacterium
CGTGAGTCCATCAATATCAAAACTGATATAAACATGATGGGGGAGGGGAGCAATGATCTGCTGGCAAAGGTTGTGGAAGCTGTCTCCGCTGTAGGTGGCTTCCCGGATGCTCTGGTCAGTCCAGACTTTTACCCGGTCGGCTTGTTGTTCGGCCAGTAAAACCTCTTCCTCACAGGTATCCCGAATGCCGACCTGCACCAGTCTGGTAATATTTTTAATTTGTAGAGCATTATAAAATATGGAAGCGTGCGAATAAGTGAAACCTTCATAGGCTTTCCGCAGATCCTGATGTGCGTCTATTTGTAAAATACCGAAATCAGTGTATCGTGTAGCCAGTGCTTCCAAAAATCCGAGCGGCACACTGTGCTCGCCTCCGACGATACCTACTTTTTGCCCGGCTTGCAAGATTTTTAAACTTTCCTCAAACACCCAATCTTTCAATTGCCTGCAGGTTTCATTTATTTTTTCCAGGGTGGCTCTTTGCTCTTGCGAGTGATCAGGCACTCCGCCGTTTTCCAGAAAATCAATGTAAGCCTCCGATTCCGGCCTCAACTCCCGGTTTCGGTTCAACCAGAATAGATCCAGGTGCCGCATGTAAATGCCCATTTTCCAGGCGTCTTTGACATCGGGATCGTAGAGATCGAGCTGAGTAGAGCACTCGAGGATATTTTGTGGTCCGGTTGATGTGCCATCGCCGAAAGATACGGTTACATCCCAGGGAACTGGCAGTAAAACGATGGCCGCATCCTCTTCCGTAAAGGGCAGTCCTATGAAATGCCCGTTTTTCAAGCCGATACCGGATGGGTCGAAGTTGGCGATTTTTTCTGCTTTTGTCATGTAGTTCAATCGTTAAAACAAATTGATTATCAGCTTTTTGAAGAAATGTCAGGATGCGTAAAGGTGTGGTAGTATCAATGCAGGGCCGGCCGTATTTCCAAACCATCGATGATTTCGCCTTCCTGTTCGACCCACCAAGCCAGCCGGTCGTACACTTGTTTTTCGTCAAAATAATTGAGGGCCATTTTTACAAAAACATGCCCGTGTTTGGCTTCCGAGGCCCACAGGATTTTATAAAACCGGTGCATTTCCTTATCGTCCTGGGCTTCGCTGACCAGCCGGAACCGCTCTGCTCCCCGGGTCTCGACGACGGAAGCAATGAGCAACCGGTCGAGGAATCGTTCCAGGCGACCGCTGTGGCAGCGTTTGATCAATTCAGAGACGTAGGGGTCTTTGCCGATGGAGTGGGTCAGCTGAATGCCCCGGCTTTCCATTAGTTCGTAAACCTGCTGGAAATGCTCCAGTTCCTCGATGCCAATACTAATGAGCTCGGGGATGATTTCAACCCGGTCGGGAAACTTAGCCACAAAGCTCATGGCCATAGCACTGGCTTTCCGTTCACAATCGGCGTGATCTTGCAGAAATGCGGGAAAGTCGTCCATGACGGCAGCGACCCATTCAGGTTTTGAAGGTACAGAGATATCAAGATTGAGTTTCATAAAATTGATTAAAACTATTTCTGTGAAAACGGAAATCCCGAATATTCGGGGCGCAAAAGTAAAAAGTGCAACCCCATACTTTTTACTTTTGCTCAGGTTAGTACGCAGTATTCATGCGTTCTCCTGTCACTTTCATTCAGGGTGCCCGGGCTTCACGGCTCTAAAAAGGACAATTCCCTGCCAACTGATCGAACATGAAATCTATTTGTATTTTTTGCGGCTCCTCCAAAGGTTTTGCATCTGTTTATGTTGAAACGGCCCGAGAAGTGGGCACTTTTCTGGCGGAAAATGGCCTCCTGCTGGTGTATGGAGCCGGTAATGTAGGGTTGATGGGCGAGGTCGCCGATGCTGCACTTGCCGCTGGTGGGAAGGTACTGGGTGTCATCCCGGGGTTTTTGAAAAAAGGGGAAGTGTGCCATGAGGGCCTGACCGAACTGATTGTGACCGACACGATGCACCAGCGAAAATGGATCATAGAGGAGCGTTCGGATGCAGTGGTCATTCTCCCCGGAGGCTTCGGAACGCTGGATGAGTTTTTTGAAATACTGACCTGGAAGCAACTAAAGCTGCACCA
>JBFIJS010000853.1:0-2065 GCA_041600595.1 Saprospiraceae bacterium
CCCGCAGCGGGTAGGCCGACGGGTAAAAGACCACTTCCGCCTCGATCACGGTGCCCAGTTTGAAAGAAGCTTCGAAGGAGCCCCCCCAGGCAAAATCGAGCATCAGCGCATTCCGTTTGCTGGTTTCTCCGATCAACCAGGTACGACGGGCGACCAGATTGCCTTCTTCCTGGGTTTCTGTTTGTCCCGCCACCAACCAGTAATCAGTTTGGCCCGGACCTTCCAGCACTTCTGCCTTTTTAAAGTTGACACCCGACAGGGAAAGAAGGTCGTCCTGCAGCGGCTCGGGCAGCTCTTTTATGTTTCTAAAACCTTTGACAATCAGGTAAATATCGCCGAGTTCCCGCAATAATGGCTCGTGCCAGTTTTCCTGCGACATCAGTGAAGGCAACTGACGAAGGCGTTTGGCGATGCCGGTCAGACTGGCATCTGCCATGCGTGACTGAAGGTCGTGCCAGTATTCGTGCGAGTGGTTTTCTAAAATGGCCAGTCCTTGCCGGAACAAGTCGGTCAGCCAGTTTTCGAGTTCATCGAGGCCGGCCGCCATTTTTTCGATGCGGTTGTCCCGGTTGGCCCGGCGTTTTTCCGCGAGGGCTTTTTCTTCCTCGGGCGTTTGCTGTACCTCGACCGTAATGTTGCGTGGTTTGCGGCCCTTTTCGTCCCGTTTGCGGAGCCAGCTTCCGACCCATTCCGGCGGGTCAGAAACTACCTGAAAAGCATCATTATTCTTGGCAAAAACCAACAACAGTGCAATGCCGTGTTTACAGGGCTTTCGTCGCACAGGGCAAGAACAACTGAATGCCGGCCCCTCAAAATCGACTGCTACCCTGAATGGGTCACCGGCATAGCCGTAGGTTCCCCAGATGGCTCGCCCATTGCCTTCCAGCGAATGCCAGATTGAGGCGTGGGCGATGCCGGTGGCCCGCTGTGCGGTGCCGGAATCGGGGGCATAGGCGGTTATTTTTTGTGGCGTGAGGTTCACAACGGAAAGAGAATGGTTTAGGGCACATAGATACGAAGGCCGGAAGTACAATCAATGGATTGCCCGAAATTGTTTGACCGTGGTTACAGCCATCCGAGTGCCATTTCCCACAACACCTCAAAGGGGATGACTTCGACTTCCCGCACGTCGGCACCGATCCGCGGGGCTTCTTCTTTGAGGGCGGTAAGGTATTTTTGACCCTTTTTAATGGCTGCTTCTTTTTGGAAACCACCCCGAACGATGCATTGCAACAAACGCAGGAAATTGATATAGCGGTCCAGTTCTTTTCCTTTGAGGTGGTGGTCGATGTAGGCGTTTAGCCGCTCGCACCGGTAGCGGTATTTTTCGAACTCCCGCTGCTTCAGCAAGTGCATGAGTTCGACTATCCTGACCGAGACCTGATGGCCTGATTTGTCCGAGTTGAGCGCAGGCAGGCTGTTCATAAAACGGGACAGCCGCCACGTTCCCGGCGCTTCCAGGTCGTACAATTCTACATAAGCACGGACGATCCGCCATTGTTCCTCCACCTGGTCGGTCCGGTTTTTTTTGGGGATCTTTATGGCTTTCCGGTAGGCATCCAGGGCAATGGCAGGTTTGCCGGAATGAAAACCCAATAACGCCCGGTGGAACATGATAATCTGCCAGTTGTGCTGCCCGTATGCCGGACCTTCGAGGCTCTTGTTGATCAATGTTTCGGCTTGTGAAAATTCCTTGCGGGCTAAGTGAACGGCAATGGAGCGGTAGTAGAAGGAGAAGCGTACGGTGTATGGTAGTGCTTTTTTATTCTCAAAAAACTTTAATGCAGTTTGGCACGTAGCTAACATTGCTTCTTCTTTTCTTTTGGCTTGCTGTAAAGATGCCTGACACACATATCTAACATAATGGAACCAAAATCCCTTGGCAGGCAATTCGTTTAGATAATTTAGGCGGGACTCAACATCCTTGATCGGTAACCCTTTTTTTTGACGAAAAGCGAATTCATAAAATACGTCTTCTGCTTCCAACTCCCATAAGAGTTCATTTTGATATTCTCGTTGTTTTTTAGTGTAATAACGGTAGTGGTTCGGATGTACATCCACTAGG
>JBFIJS010000854.1:0-2062 GCA_041600595.1 Saprospiraceae bacterium
TAACCACCGCTATTTCACCGATTTGTAGTATGCCTGTGCGATGATGGATGCTTATTTTTTCGGCATTCCATTTCTCTATAGCCTGCCTGGCAATTTTCCGCATTTCGGAAATGGCCATGGGAGCATAAGCCTCGAATTCAAGTCGTATCACCGGTTTGCCTTTGGTGTTGTTGCGGACGGTGCCGATAAATACCGTGCTGCCGCCTGCGCTGTCGGAGGCTACGAAGTCGATGCACGCCTGGGCTTCGAGTGGTGTTTCACTGAGTTGAATATCGATCATTTTTCCGAACAATTTTAATTTCTTTTTTCAGCTTTTTTTTTAATTGAAAGAATATAACCGTCAGCCGCCGCTCACCGGGGGAATGATCACGACCTCATCTTTTTCATTTAAATTAAATTCGTCGGATTGGTATTCTTCATTTACAGCAATCGCCAGCGATTTTAATTTTTTAAAATCAGGAAAACGACTGGTCAGCTCGTTTTTTAAATAACCAACACTGGAGCCTTCCGGTAGCTCGATGGAGAGGGTTCGGTTTTGAATAATATCTTTGGCAATGCCAAACGCAAGAATTTCAATTTTCATAAAAAAGAGATTATATCGGAGAATTAAATTAAAAAGCATGGGTTTTTTCCTCCAGCCATTTTTTCATTTCGTCCCACGCCAATGTTGCACATTTTTGGCGACCGGGAAAATCTCTGGCGGCAAAAAAAGCCGTTAATTCATCGTCGGATATTTTGGTTGAATGTTCGTTGCCGGTTACGTTGTCAATAAATACAGCGATGAGTTTTTTGGCCTCGTCAGGGGTTTGGCCAATTATTTTTTTTACCAAAACGGAAGTAGAGGCTTTCGATATTGCACAGCCAAATCCATGAAAAGCAGCGTCTTTTATTTTTCCATATTCCATTTCAAAAAATACCTCAAAGCGGTCACCGCATATTTCATTATAAGCTTTAAACTTATGGGTGGCGTGTTCTTTTTTTTCAAAATGAAAAGGCGATCTATCGTGCTTTAAAATGACCGACTGATAAAGTGCTTTTAGTTGTTCATTCATGCCACCTGATTTTTATGGGTTGTTTTTTACAGCGGGATGCCCTGCAGTTTGGTTTCCGGTTCGGGTAAAATTTCACAATTGTCCCAGATCCCGGTGACCAGTGTTTTAGCATATTCGCCAGGGAGTTGTTTTTCGACCATCAGGAGGCTTGCTTTTTTATAATCATAGATCAGTGGCTGGTGCAAAAACCGGAATCCGTCCCGATCATCCAGCATCAAATACCAAACCCGTGGTGTACCGTCGTTGGCCGGCATACCAATAACACCTGCGTTGATCCAATGTTTGCCGTTGTGTTCCTGGGAAAAAGGCAATCCGCAATGTCCTGCCAAAATAACATCGGCCCGGGCATCCGCAAAATTTTGCTGTTTGACCTGCCAGTCGGTAGAAGCGAAAATAAATTCGGAGGTGTGGTGAAAGGACCCGTGCAACACGACTACCTGCCGGCCGGCGTATTCGAAGCGGATGAATTCGGGCAGGGTCCGCATCCACGCCAATGAACCGTCGCTCATTTGTGATTGGGCAAAAGGGAACCATTTTTTGGAAAGGGTATCGCAGCGGCCACCATCCACAAAGTCGCAGGCGCAGTCATTTTGGCCGGTGGCGAGCTGGATTTCCACGTTGCCGGCAATGCAATGAATGCCCCAGTCCCGCACCAGCTGGACGCAGGCTTCGGGCTCGGCACCATAGGCTACCACATCGCCTGTGCAGATAATATTTTCCGGAGGAATATTCATGTCTACGGCCGTTGCCTGGATGGCTTTCAACGCTTGTAAATTGCTGTAAACCCCGCCGAAAACGAGGAGCCCTCCTTGTATTTTTCCTAAATTTTGCATAATCAGTTTGCTATCATGTGACACGTTCCTGATGCTGAAAATCAGGGCTCGGACGTTGGAGCAACCGCTGCCGAAACGGTCTCCGGGCTGCCGGTGGAGGCCACCCAGTACAAGGCAAAGCTACCCATTGTGCCCAATATATTGGCGGAGAGCAGTGCCCCGTATTTTCCACTAAAA
>JBFIJS010000855.1:0-2055 GCA_041600595.1 Saprospiraceae bacterium
GAAAAAGGCCATTGTTCAGAACGACCAAAATGTGGACGCTTATTATATGCTCGCCGCCCTGCTGAACGAACACCTGGATCAACCGGAAAACTCTGTCAAACACTTTCGTAAGGTGTTGAACCTGCAGCCAAAGCATCCCTTCGCCAATTATGATTTGGCCCTCGTTTACCACGGCTTGGGGGATCAGACCAGAGCGATTGAATTTTACCAAAAAGCAGTCGCCGTCAATCCGGAATTGAAAACGGAACAGAACGATATTGCCTTTGGCATTGGTGAAAAAGAGGCCGTTGCCAGTGAAAGTGTTATTTACCAAAAAAATCAGTCCGCTTCCGGCGATGACTCTACCGAAACAAACGGTCAGGAACACTTTGCACCAACTGCCGGAAATGGGGACCGTGTGAATGAGCCAAACGAAATCCCAAACGGGCAAGGCTCATCGAACGAAGAGCGTATGGGAAAAGAAAAAGACCGGGAACAACAAGCAGCAACAAGCCAGCTCCCCTCCTCCCCGACCACCGTGAAAACCACCGTCGTCCTCGTCACTGGAGCCACGGCCGGAATCGGCAAAGCAACGGCAGAGGTGTTTGCAAAAAATGGATACCGTGTGATCATGACGGGGCGGCGACAGGAGCGTCTGGCCGACCTGGCAATGTCTCTTACCTCGCAATACGAATGCGCCGTGGAGACATTGGCCTTCGATGTAAGGGATCAGAATGCGGTACAAATGGCATTCAATGACTTGCCGGATGATTGGAAAAATGTGGATATCCTCATCAATAACGCCGGTCTTTCCCGGGGTCTGGACCCCATCCACAACGGCAATACAGAAGATTGGGAAACGATGATCGATACCAATATAAAGGGGTTGCTGTACGTCACCCGCGCCATATCGCCCCACATGGTCGGGCGCAAGAAAGGACACATTATCAATGTTTCTTCCATCGCTGGCACGGAGGTGTACCCTGGCGGCAATGTTTATTCTGCCACCAAAGCGGCAGTTAGCTCGCTGACCCGATCCATGCGAATCGACCTGCATCAACACAACATCCGGGTCAGTCAGGTTTCGCCGGGGCATGTGGAGGAGACGGAATTTGCCCGGGTCCGCTTCGATGGAGACACCCAACGGGCGGAAAAAGTGTACGAAAATTTCCAACCGCTGAAGTCGGTTGACGTAGCGGAAACCATCTATTTCATTGCCACCCGACCAGCTCACGTCAACATTCAGGACGTTTATATGTTTGGAACACAACAGGCCAACGCCACGACCATCAATCGGTCGGGTCGCTAACATGGCCCGGGATTTTGCCCCGAAGGGTTGGGGGATTGTGATAAAAAAAAGAACTTTGTGCAAATTAAGGAGCCAGTAGCCAGTCATCAAACCATTTGGTCCAGGAAGGCTGACTGCCATGCTCCGAACATTCAAGAAAAAATATGGTAGCATCGAAAACATCCACGACAAAAAAGGCCAGTACCAAAAAAGCGTCAACGAAAAAACCTTCCTACAGCAAAGAGCAATACCTGAGTTGGTATGAACTGATGCTGCGGATCAGACGCTTTGAAGAAAAGGCATTGATGGGGTACAGCCAGCAAAAAATCCGGGGTTTCTTACATGTTTATATCGGACAAGAAGCCATATCGGCCGGCATTGAATCGGCCATCACACCTGAAGATGCCATCGTGACCGCTTACCGCCAGCACGGCATCGCCATCGGCAGAGGTTGCAGCACCGCAGCTTGCATGGCTGAATTATACGCCAAGGAAACAGGTGTCAACAAAGGAAAAGGTGGCTCTATGCACTTTTTCTCCAAAGAACACCGCTACTTTGGTGGCAATGGTATCGTTGGGGCACAAATTCCGATTGGTGCCGGTATTGCCTTTGCCGAAAAATACAAAGGAACCGACAAGCTTTGTGTAACGATGTTCGGTGACGGTGCAGCCCGGCAGGGAGCCCTCCACGAAGCCTTCAATATGGCTATGACATGGAAATTACCGGTGCTTTTCATTTGTGAAAACAACCACTACGCCATGGGTACCTCCGTGGAGAGAACCAGCAAC
>JBFIJS010000856.1:0-2040 GCA_041600595.1 Saprospiraceae bacterium
ATCGTGACCGGCGCTGCCTCGGGCATTGGTCAGCAACTCGCCATTCAATTAGCGGCTGCGGGTGCCAATACCATTTTAGCCGATAAAGACGAAAAAGGATTAAAAGCAACCCTGGATATCATCAGACAAGCCAACGGGCTGGCGTCGGTATATGTGATCGATGTAGCAAAAAAAGAAGACGTACACGGGCTGGCAGAAGAAGTTATTAAAACATATGGGCAGGTAGATATTGTCATCAACAACGCTGGTGTTGCCCTGAGCCTTTTAAAAATTGAAGAAATAAGTTACGAAGAAATTGAGTGGCTGCTGGGCATCAATCTTTGGGGTGTTATTTACGGTACCAAAGCATTTTTACCTCACCTGAAAACAAGGCCGGAGGCATCAATTGTCAACATCTCTTCCGTGTTTGGGCTGTCTGGCATTCCGATGCAAGGGCCCTATTGTATTTCCAAATTCGGGGTACGTGGATTTACGGAAACACTGCGGGCGGAGCTGATTGATGAAAAAAATATGCACGTAATGGTTGTCCACCCGGGCGGCATAAAAACCAATATTGCGAAAAATGCCCGGCATCGTGATATGCCAACCAGCGAAAAATTGAAGCTTGACAACCAATTCGAACAGAACGCCCGTACCACTCCGGAGGAGGCTGCGCGTCAGATTTTGCGAGGCATCAACAAAAAAAAGCCAAGAATCCGCATCGGGTACGACGCACTTTGGATGGATCGCATCTATCGCTTCGCACCGATCTGGGCCGTTGGTTTTTTTGCGAAGCAGTTGAAGAAATTTTCGGAAGGAAAAAAAATACTCTAACCGGCACAAAGCAGTGCGGCGCCAAACACACCGGCACTATCTCCCAGTTTTGGTTTTAAAATCAGCGTCTCCAGTTTGTCATTGAAAACATGCTGCCGGATGGATTCAATGCCATCCGAATACAAGAGGTCAATGTTGCCGACACCGCCACCGATCACGATTACATCGGGGTCGATCACATTAATGACATTGGCTGCCGAACGGCCGAAGAAATAAACCAGGCGTTCCATGGTTTCGGTAGCCCGGTTATCGATGCCGTCATAAAAACGTTCAACTATGTCGGGCAGCCGCAGGTCGCTTCCCAGTAATTCATTGTAGAACCGGGTGAGCGAGGTGCCGGAAATGACCCGCTCCACGCAGCCGATTTTCCCGCAATAACATTCCCCGCCACTTTCATCACAAAACATGTGGCCCCATTCACCACCGATGCCATGCCGGCCGGTCAATATTTTACCATCAATGACAATCCCTGATCCCACGCCGGTACCCATGATGATGCCCCAGACCACCCGGGCGTCGGGCCGAACCTCTTTTACTGCCCCCAGTTTAGTTTCTGCCAGGGCAAAGCAATTGGCATCGTTGGCCATTTCGACGGGGATGCCGAGCAGGTTTTCCAGATCAGTTTTGAAAGGCTTGCCATTCAGGCAAATGGTATTGGAATTTTTCAGTTTTTGGGTCGTTGGGTCGAGGGTGCCCGGCGTGCCGATGCCGATTCTTTCGGGCTTGATCCCCGTTTCGGCCACCAGCGTTTCCACCAATTTATGGATCTGGCGAATAATGTGCACATAGCCTTTATCCGCTTCCGTTGGGAGGCGCATTCGCCTGAGTACATTCATGTTCTCGATATCTTCAATGACGACGCCTTCTATTTTAGTGCCGCCCAGGTCGATGCCCCAGAGTAGTTCCATGATCCGGTATTTTTTTAATGAAAATAAAGGCGAAGTTATAAAAGTGGTGGGGTTTTATATTTACTGAGAAATGAGCGGACTCCGGGAGATAGTTTGTAAACAGCAATAAAAGAAACGCCGGGGCTTTGTTTCAACTAATTTGATTGGTCTTTGCTAAAAGTTAACCACCTTGTGGAATCACATGCGAAGTGCGGGGGGCTGTTTTGAAAAGGACAGAATGGCATATTCAGAATGATTTAATACTGTGTAATCTAAATTAGTTTAAGAAATGCGGCGCAGGAAAAGTCGCTCTTTTGGCAACACCCGGAAGTGCTCCTCA
>JBFIJS010000857.1:0-2038 GCA_041600595.1 Saprospiraceae bacterium
CCTGCGACAACCCGAACAATAGAAAAACCAATAAACATACACGAGAGTAAATGTGAAATTTCATGATTTAAAAGTTTAGATGATATTTAAAATTCTTAGAAATGAGCCGTTTTTATAATGGCCGTTGCATGTTATGTAGTGTTTACTTCAGCAAATTGGGATAGCAACTTTCGGAAGAATTAATAATTTAATAAAACGATTTCGAAAGAATAATTTGAATAGACGGAGTTCTTCCATATGATCCTATTGATTTAGATTACGGCTGCAAGATACAATTTCAATCGAAACACAAAAGCTGTCGGGCCCCGATTATCATTTTTTTTCTAAAAGTCCTGAACTACCTGCTAATCCTGAGGTTCTCGCCTGCCTGTTCCCGCCTATGCTGCGCAACCTGTCGCAGGGATTTGGCAATAAAAAAAACGGCGTTTCGTACCGTGTAATTTAAGTATATTAAAAAAATGCGGAGCAGAAAATGTCGCTCTTTTGGCAAAACCCGGAAAGCCTGCCCAAAGGGATTTTAAGGGACGACGCCGCCCCTTAAAATCCCTTTGGGCCGAGCAGTCTGATGCCTCAAAGCGAGATGAATCCTCCGGCCCACTTGCATGAAAGAAAAATTAAAGAAAATTTAAATTACACGGTATTTAGCCTCGCCTGAAGTGCTGTTTGCAGCGCTGGGCTGCCGCCTCCTTTTTTACACTTACCATTTCTCCTACAGTTATGCTGGCCAGGCATAGAAAAACCACCCGACCGGGCCATGTTACAACCAGGGTTTTTTAATATTTTTTTAACGGCGCATCAAGGAACCACTCCCCGAAAAATGCTGTCTATCGGATTGTTCAACCAGTCGAAAACACCCGACGGTGCATTACCATCAATCGGAGCGCATTCATCCATTTCAGAAGCCTCTTTTTGCAAACAATACTTACACCTGAAAATCATTGAAAACATGAAGCAGAAACCCAATTCCAGTTACGAAAAGCAAGTATTTTGGGAAAACCTCCTCGGCATTTTCTTTTGCCTGATCCTTACGGCTCTCTTTCTTTTAAACAAGGATGTGATCGTGGATATGGCCGGGCACGTGGCAGTGGCACCTTAAAATGACCGCAGCTTGATGACCGTAATTCCAGGCAGTCCGGTGATAAGAAATGGCCGCCCGGCCTGGCATCTTTAAACGGCACGCCCCAGATCCCGAAACCCTTTCCACATAATTTCCAGGTCCCGCCACACATCATAATCTTTGGCATACAAAAAGCGGAGGCGATGGGTGGTCGGTCCGTCAAATGACCGGTTGCCAAAGGCATCGAGCGGCGTCAGCACACCCGGTCTGAGTTTTGGCAGCAATTGTTGACTGCCGGCAACCGGCGCCGGGGTCGCCCCTTCGTATCCCACCCAGGACCGCTTTCCAACCAACACCCGAAAAATATTGGCAAGAAACCCCTTCGGACTTTTGACCAACCAGATAAGCAGGAAAGAGAACAGGGCAAAAAACAAGGCCGAAGTCACATCCAGCAATCGTTTGTTTCTCCGGGCCATAGGGGTTGCTATTCTGTACCGGATGTCAATGGTGTAGAGTTCGCCAGCGGCATCTTTTGAGCTGCTGCCGATGATGCTGATGCTTTCCTTGGGGACAATTTTAAAATCCACCTCGGTGCCCAGTCGGGTCATCCAGTGCATAATTTGTTCGGCACTGACATCATTGGAACAAAAAATCACTTCGTCCACTTTGTAAATCTGCGCCACGTCGTCGAGCCGGGAAAGATCGGCCAGGAAGGTGGTGGTATCCGTTGTTGATTGGGGGGAAACGGTCCCGATCAGGTTTTTTCTGACCTGTGCCTGTCCGAGCAATTGCTGAACCCGCTGGCTTTCCGGCGCCGAACCGACGATCACCAGGTTTTCGGGCCGGGGCAGCCCCACATCAAAATTACCGGTTCGGAAAAAATGGATCATCATGCGGAGTCCGACCGTTGCCGCAATAGCCCACACAGCCCCCAGCAGCACGATCGCCCGGGAGGGCCGCAAATGCAACGGCAAATAACCA
>JBFIJS010000858.1:0-2029 GCA_041600595.1 Saprospiraceae bacterium
GCCGCTGCCCACTCCGCTGCCCACGGCCCCGGTAGCATTTTCCGTGTTGAAATCAAACAGCAAACCACCTTTCTGCGTGGCCCGGAAGGTGACCTCGGCGAGATCATTGGACGAATACAGCAAATCGTAGGTAATGGCCAGTTTATTGTCAGGTTTCAACGTTACCGTGACGTTGTCAACGGAAATGTTTGGTTGGCCAACCAGGGAAATACTCAATAAAAGGAGCAGGAATAATGTACATTGTTTCATAATCTTGGTCATTTTTTGCCGGGTGGAATATCGGCTGGTTTTGGTTTTTATATTATTGCAGGAAGTTAATGACTACCTTGTCGATCAGATATTTACAATTGAAAGCATCCACAGCAGTCCGGTGAATGAGTCTTTCTTTTTTTCGAAAAACGTTGCTGAATCGCAAACCACTGTCCTGGATAAGAAATGGAGCAGACTCAAAATGAATTATTCGTGCATAAGTAGCAGTGCCAGTCTATTCGTATTGAGTCCATCCTAACCGAGGGGTGTGAAACCTTTTTTGTAAATAGCTAAGAAGCGCCAAATTAGTAATCCACTTCTTATAAAACATTTATCAAAAGGTCAGATGAAAGTATTTTTCAAAACTTTAACAGTGCCCTGCCTGCTGCTCGCATTTTTGCTGGCAAATAATGCCGGTGCGCAGCCAGGTTGTACCGATCCGCAAGCCAATAACTACGACCCCATGGCCACCGAAAATGACGGATCGTGTACTTATCCAACAACCAATTACCCGCCGGTCCAGATTGCCAATTTACCGGCAAGTCTGGAGGAAAGTTCCGGACTGGCTTTTTTCAATGACCGACTTTGGACTCACCTCGATGGTGGCAATGACGACCAATTGTACTCAGTGGATACCCTCAGCGGTGCCCTGCTGCAAACGGTGACCATTCCCAATTCGGAAAATAAGGACTGGGAAGACCTGGCGGAGGATGATGAACATCTCTACATCGGTGATTTTGGCAACAACTTTGGCAATCGCACCGATCTCCGGATTTACAAAATAAAAAAGAGCGGACTGGAAGGAGGCAACCCGGTGCCCGAGCTGATCGAGTTTTCGTTCAGCGACCAAACTGATTTTTCCACGGCACAAAATGCCCATAATTACGACTGCGAGGCCTTTTTTTTCTGGCAGGACTCGCTCCATCTTTTTTCAAAAAACTGGTTGGATTTCAAAACCCGCCACTACGTACTACCCGCCACCCCCGGATCGCACGTGGCCGTCTTGCGGGACAGCCTGAACACGCAGGGGCAGGTGACCGCAGCTGATATTTCGGACGATGGGGTTGTGCTGCTGCTGGGGTATAATATTGCCTCCGGCGATCCTTTCCTGTGGTTGCTGTTCGATTATGCCGGGCAATATTTCTTTTCCGGGAACAAGCGCCGGATCGCTCTTGGTAGTGTGCTGGCGACCAGCCAGGTCGAAGGAATTGCTTTCCGGGATGCCACACGGGGATTCATCAGTTCGGAAAGGCTCTCTTTGCTGCCGCCCAAATTACTGGGTTTTGATATAGCGGCCTTCCTGCCCGGCCCGGTGTCGGCGGCAAATTCCGCACTGGCCCATTCGGATATGGCTGTTTTTCCCAACCCGGCAAGTGAAACCATACAGGTCCGTTTTGCGGGTTTACCCGCCGGAGAGGTGCAATTGTCAGTGGTGGATCAGTCAGGCAAAAAAGTAGTTGCTCAAACCGTGGAAGTAACCGGTGATCCTTTTATTGTTCCTCTTTCCATTTCTGATCTGCCAGCGGGCAATTATGTGGTGTTGGTCCGCAGGGGAAAGGCTTCGCGGTCCCTTATTTTTCGGAAGCAATGATGCTCTTTAATTTTTAATGAAAAATGAAAATCCACCAACAACTAATCGACCTCCACCTCCGGGAAATTTACCCTGCCGAAATAACCATTGCAGATGGCCGGATAAAAACAGTGACCAGAACGACGAAAGCGGCCGCCGGCACCGGTTTCATTTTGCCCGGTTTCGTGGACGCCCATGTGCACATTGAAA
>JBFIJS010000859.1:0-2025 GCA_041600595.1 Saprospiraceae bacterium
CCCAGCTGGATCTCGCCATCGCTGCTAAACAACTGACTATCAGGGATGAAAAACGTTTTCAAAAACTATATCAACATCTCCCCGACATTTGTCCGGCAGAACCGCCAGCCCTCATCCACGGCGATCTTTGGAGTGGCAACTTCCTCGCAAGCACCGACAACCAACCGGTTTTGATCGATCCTTCCGTCGCTTATTCGCACCGGGAACTGGACCTGGGAATGAGCCGTTTGTTTGGTGGCTTTGAGCGCCCCTTTTACCGGGCCTACGAAGAGGCTTTTCCGCTGGCTCCGGGCTTTGAACAAAGACTCCCCGTTTACCAACTTTACTACCTTTTGGTACATGTCAATTTGTTCGGAGGAGGCTACGCAGGATCGGTGCGTCGTATCCTGGATTTATTCACCTGACAGGCAATGCCGGTTCGTGCTTCGGGTATTCATCTCCACAATTAATCCGTGATGACCATTACCGGTTAAAAGAGCCGTCCACCGGGTACAAAACATTTTGAGGATATGGCTCGTACAATTTGATAATTTTACCTTTAATGATAGTTTCGCAGACCACTGGCTGCCCGTTACTTGCCAACTCTCGAGGATCACATTCATTTCCAAACTAAACCGATCTTGTGAACATTCCCATCATCATCGTCAATTGGAACAACTGGGAAGACACTATTGAGTGCCTGGATGCAGTCATGCAGCAGAGCTACCGGGATTTTTCCGTCTTTCTGGTAGATAACGGATCAGATGACGGGTCGCCGGCCATTTTGCAGCGGGCCTACGGCAATAACCCGGCCGTCACCCTCCTCCTGAATGAGCAAAATGTCGGTTTTACAAGAGCCAATAATGAGGTCCTCAACAATTATATCCTGCCCGACTCCCGGTATTCATTCGTCGCCTTACTCAACAACGATACCGTCCCTGACAAGGATTGGCTCCAAAACCTGATCGCTGCCGCCAGTCAAGAGCGGGCCGACATCGTTTCCAGTAAAATGATCGACTATTATGAGCCAGGAAAAATGGACAACGCCGGCCACCTGATGCTGAATACCGGGGAGATACTACCCATCGGACACGGTGAACCGGTAAGCTTGTACCAGGAGGGGTTTGAGAACATGGGAGCCTGCGCCGGGGCAGGCCTGTATGCTACCAACATGCTGCGGGAAATCGGCGTTTTTGACCCGCAGTTTACCACCGGCTATGAGGATGCAGAATTGGGTGTCCGGGCCGTAATCAGCAGGAAAAAGTGTTGGTTTGCGCCCAATGCGATCGTGAAACATAAAATGGGTCGTTCCGTAAAAAAAATCTTTAATCACGACTACTCTTTAAGTATCCAAAAGCAT
The DNA here is from genome assembly GCA_041600595.1 of Saprospiraceae bacterium. Lineage (GTDB taxonomy): Bacteria > Bacteroidota > Bacteroidia > Chitinophagales > Saprospiraceae > UBA6168. The sequence continues at coordinate 1,340 of JBFIJS010000859.1, forward strand.
ATTTTTTACACCTTTTTCAAGGTGTTGCCGGCACCCGTAATTCTATTGGCAGTCCCTTCGATTTTAGTAAAATACTTGTCTGCGATGGTTATATACTTTATCTCCTGGCAACCTGCTATTTTAAAAATCCTGTGGCAAGCCATCACCGGAACCTGGAAAGACCGAAAAAAAATAATAGCTGCCAGAAAAGCTTTTTTGCGTGGTCGCAAGACTTTAGGTCCGATCAATGTCATTAAAAGACAAACGTTTTTTCTGGGGTACGACATCAGGCGTTTTCGGAAGTTAATCATTGATCATGCCCCTTCCACCTTCGATAAATACGGAAAGGTTCTCGAAGGAAGTGAAAAAGGGTGAACCTCCGGACTGATATTCTTCAGATAAAGATCAAGATTTATCTCAGGGGAAAATTGTAGCGAAGGGATGGTAAGCAAAAAGTGATGCAGCCATTATGGAAATATTATCCGTTAATTGCCATGCGCAAACCATCTATATCATTCAAACATTGGCAGGACATGAAGCAAAAAAAATCCGATTTCATAATGTCATACAAGCTTTTTAATGAATATTAATCCAGGACGTATCATGAATAGGAATAAAGTTAAACAGATCGGTTATTTATTCTACATAGTTATTACGACATTAATAATTTTAGAATTCAGTCCGTATTTATTCAGCAAAGTTTTGCA
>JBFIJS010000860.1:0-2024 GCA_041600595.1 Saprospiraceae bacterium
CCGACTGTTGGATCGTACCAGAAAACGAAAAATAACCTGTCCCTCGCCTGCTTCGGCTCCACATTCCGAAAATGCTAAAAATCAGCCCGGCATAAATACCGTGTAATTTAAGTATGTTTAAAAAATGCGGCGCAGGAAAAGTCGCTCTTTTGGCAACACCCGGAAAGCCTGCCCAAAGCGAGAAGAATCCTCCGGCCCACTTGCATGAAAGAAAAATTAAAGAAAATTTAAATTACACGGTAATAAATACCCTGCCCGGGCAGCATAAAGACTTTTTCCGCTACCGCAAAATCATCACCCGTTTGTTGATCAGCGACCCGTCATCGAGGATGATCTGCAAAATGTACAAACCGTTTTGCAACCGCGATACATCTAAAACCGAAGCGGCCTTTGGGGGCGCTGTCGTCACCTGGCCCGTGATCGAAACCATTTGGACTGCTGCTATCCGGAAAGGGCCTCCGGCCACCTGCAGAAAGAGTTCCCTTGCTGCGGGGTTGGGGAAAACCACTATTTCTTCAGTGAATTGCTCGGACAGTTGGGTAAAGGAAAATTCAGCGGAAGATCCACACCCATAAGCATCGACCACCGTTACCGTTTGCACAGTTCCGGCGGTATCCACTGTGATATCGTAAGGCGGGGTGCCTCCGGTGACGCTGATCTCATCGTCCACCAGATCGATCGTCAGAGAGTCCAGCAGGCAGCATAAGTTGACATTGCCGGGATCGAGCGGCTGGCCGTTTGGATAATACAGGTCAATAATACCCTGCAACGTCGAGGTTCTCTCCTGGGCTTCGGCTTCATCATAGCTCAACGATTTTTGGTAATGCCAGCCGACCCCGTAATCCGGATTGGACGTTGGCCCGGCCGTGTTCAGGTTTGGGTAAACGGACAGGGCATATTCCAGAAATTCCTCGTTATCCGCCGGAATCAAATCCATATACGCCTGCAGCCGGTTGTAAACCGACAGAGACGACGGGATATTATTCTGCTCCAACGCCTCCTGAACGGCTACAGGGTTCTGCGACAGTATCCCAAAAACGTGCAGCAACGGACGCAGGTCCGCATCGGCGGCGATGCACATCCGGACGATCCTGCTGTCGATATCCTGGTCATTGATGCCGTGGTCGATACCGTTTTCAAAATCAATGTATTCCTGCTTCCAGAAGTTCTTGTGCGGACACCAGCCAAAAAGGTCCACGATTTCAAAATAATGGCCATAGCCCCGGTGCTGGTATCTCACCTCATCCAATGTCGTGTTGGAAATATTTCTCTCCGATCCGAAACTGTCGGACACCAGCCGGTGGGCAGCGGTTTTATCAATATCAAAAGTATTGGGAACAAAACTGTACCGGACGGCTTCATTCAGGTCTTCATTCAGACCATAATGTAAGGCCATGACATACAGGAAATTCACGATCGCCTCGACTTCACCCGGAAATTTCGAGATCCGGATGGAATGCCCCAGCTCGTGAAAATTCGTTTCGTACCGGGGGCCCGGTCCGTCGATAAAATAGGCCGTGCCCGGTACATTCGAGTAGTTGATCGGCGTGTTGGACATGGGATAGCCGATAGAGTACGCACCTCCCCTGATCAGCACGTCGGTGATCATGTACAGATCATGCTTGTCGGGGATGATCTGCCGGCTCAGAATGGCGTTGATGGCCTGCAATGCCGTATCCCAATCCTTCAAGGTTTGCATCAGGTCATACTCGCCGGGCACAATGGAATGTTTCGGTATCGTGTACAGGACATTGTCCGTCTCGAATACCGCCCAGGGCGCCGGCTTGGCCAGTTCGGCTTCGAAGTCGGGTGTTTCATAAAATGATTTCAGGGAAAAGAAGGGCGCCTCTACCCCATTGCTCACCCTCACTTCCACGATGCCTTCCGCTGCGCCGTAGGGCACCAAAATGCCGATGGCGCCTCCCAGCGGATTGAAGACCTTCACCGTGGTGGAATCGATGGCAAATTTCTTCGTGATCCGGTCCAGCCGTTTGAAAACGGGTTTATTGTTCAGGTCCCATTCA
>JBFIJS010000861.1:0-2018 GCA_041600595.1 Saprospiraceae bacterium
AGTTGGGTTCATCTCAGCGGCCCACACAGACGAAGATCTGGAGCAGGCAGCCCAGGTGATGTGCGACGCCATGGATGTTGTATTTGGATAAAACACGAATTAACCGCCGGCAACCAAAAATACCAGTATGGTTGCCGGCGTTTGTTTTACCTGAATTGTTCGTAGACAACTTCCAAAACCTTCCCGCAATGCAATTTTTCCCTAAAGCCATTTCCCTGCTGTTTCTTACCCTGACAACCATCCATCTTTCCGCTCAAAAACATTTCACCTGGACCAAACCCTTAAAAGAAGCCTATCAGCAAGCCATCTCGCTACGGTTTCAAGCGGCAGAAAGTACGTTGCGATCAGTGGAGAAAACGGACCCCGATAACCTGCTCCGTCTGCACGTAGAAAATTACCTCGATTTTTTCAGGGTATATATTAATGAAGAGTACGACGAGTATACGGTTCTGGAGAAAAATAAGGATCGGCGACTCTCCCAGATTGAATCCTATGGTGACCCCAAATCACCTTATTACCTGTATTTACAGGCCGACATCCGGTTGCAATGGGCACTCGCCCGGTTAAAATTTGAGGAGTACACGACGGCCTTTTTTGAAACCAATAAAGCATTCAAGCTACTTACCGCCAATGCGTCGAAGTTTCCGGATTTTTTGCCAAATAAGAAGAACCTGGGAGTATTGCATGCCATGGTTGGTACCATCCCCGACAACTATAAGTGGGCCGTTGAATGGTTTAGCAGCATGAATGGAACCCTGGAACAGGGGATGGAAGAGTTGGAGGAAGTCATTGCGTACGCACAGCGAAACGAATTTATCTACGAGGATGAAATCTATGTGTATTACGCCTATTTGTTACTGCATTTGGGAAATGAAACAGAAGAAGCCTGGCGGCTGATCAACACCTCCAGGCTCGATCCGAAAAACAATCCGCTGGCGTGTTTTATCAAAGCCAATGTGGCCATGCGCACCGACCGGGGGGACGATGCAATTGCCATTCTGACACAACGGCCCATGGCCCCGGAATTTTATCCATTCCCTTATCTGGACTACATGACAGGCATTGTCAAACTGCAAAGATTGGACAGGGACGCAGATCAATATTTTTTGCAATTTATCAAAAACTACAAAGGCCGGAACTTTATCAAAGACACCTATCAAAAGTTGGCCTGGTCCCAATTGCTGAAAGGTAAGGAAGCTGCATATCGCACTTATATGGAACGCTGTAAATCAGAAGGTTATACTGTTGTAGGTAGTGACCAAAGCGCCTATCAGGAAGCCAAAAAAGAAGAAGTCCCGCAAGTCGAACTGCTAAAATCAAGGTTGTTGTTTGACGGGGGGCGTTTTCAGAAAGCCTATGAAATACTCTCTGCCCATCCGGCGTCCGGCTATACCGCAAAAAAAGACATTTTAGAATACAATTATCGCATGGGCAGGGTGCTGCACAAAATGGGCAGGCTACAGGAAGCCCTAACCTTTTACCAGAAAACCATCGATGTGGGTAAAACAGAGCCCTGGTATTACGCCTGCCGGGCCGCCCTGGAGCAAGGCATTATCCACGAAGAATCAGGTGACCCCATGCAGGCCAAATCTGCTTTCTCGCTTTGTTTGGATATTTCCCCGCAAGACCATAAAACCGGATTGCACCAGCAGGCAAGGGCAGGTTTGAAAAGATTGAAAAATTAATAGAGGAACTTTTTGTTTTTGAAAAACTAATTCTCCTATATTTGCGCCCGCATTTCAGAAAGACGAGATGCCTGAAAAATAAATGGCGCGGTAGCTCAGCTGGTTAGAGCGCGTGATTCATAATCCCGAGGTCGGCGGTTCAAGCCCGCCCCGCGCTACAAAAAAGCCCTGTCCGGAATCCACCAGACAGGGCTTTCGTTTTTTCCAGATCTTCCTTCTCACATCGCCTCCCGGTTTTCCTGCAAGTACTTTTGCTCCATCAGTTCGATCATGGCTTTCAGACTGTTTTTATTCGGGTCGGTTGTTTCCAGGATAAAATCTGCGCCCTGGCTG
>JBFIJS010000862.1:0-2014 GCA_041600595.1 Saprospiraceae bacterium
ATTGGCCCGTATGGCGCCTACCTGGCCGATGGCTCCGAATATTCCGGTCAATATGGTCTTTCCCCGGGCGAATTGGTTGAATTTCACCGCCAGCGACTGGCCTATTTAGCCAGGCAAAACATAGACCTGATCATTTTTGAAACGATCCCCAGCCTCGCTGAAATCGAAGCGATCGTTCAGTTGCTGAGCGAAAGCGGCATTTCCCTGCCGGTTCTTTTGAGTGTCAACTGCAGGAACCACGAGCGGCTGGCTGATAATCACCCGTTGCGCGATGCTGTCAAGCTGGCATCGCAAAGCCCTCATATACAAGCGATTGGAGCAAACTGCGTACAGCCGGACCTTCTCACCAATATCCTCTCCACCTTCGCCCGCCATACGACCTTACCCTTACTGGCCTACCCCAACAACGGCGACCTTTGGGATGTGGAAAAAAAGTGTTGGATAGCGCGCCAGTCTGCTTTCGACGAAACAATCAACTGGAAATCATGGCTTCGATCGGGGGCTAAAATCATCGGCGGTTGCTGCCGCTCTACCCCGGAACAGACCAAACGGCTGGTCAGGTTTCGGAACGAATTGATGAATAACCTCAGCCAGCTCCACCCCGGATAAGATAATTTATTCACAGCAAGCAGCATTTAGCACTTGTCCTCGTTTCTTCCATACCAAACATCCCCTACCCCAGCAAACTCTATCAATTATTAATAACTTTGGAAGTCCCTCTATTACACCGTGTAATTAGTTTATTTATAAAATGCAGGGCAGGATAAGCCGATCTTTTTGCAACTACTTCACTCGCCCCTCAAGGGATTTTAAAGAGAAGTGAATATTTCGGCCCACTTGCGCGAATAAAAATATAAAGAAATTTTTTACACACTGTATTATAAACGGAAGTATGACATCAGGAAAACTACCTTACTTTGTCCTTGTTGGCGCTTTGCTCCAATTTTGCTCTGGCTGCTCTCTTGCAGGTGATGACAAAGAGACGATCATTCAAGTCGATGCAGAGTTCTCAATAAGCCTGCTGGAGCAATTGGGTTCCACTCGCCAACTGGTTTTTGAGTTGGCATCCGTGGAGACAGATTCCTGCCTGAACAGCACCATTGACCGCTCCATTTCCGTTCATTCTGACCAGATCACCCTTTTGCTCGACGGTATTGTGCCGGCTTCCGACTGTAACCCCGGAGAAGCTCCCGCCACCGGTCTGGCCAACGCCGGTTCACTTACAAATGGTATCTACAATGTGGCCATGACCATCCGGAATACGATCAATGACGAAGGTGTGTTAACTGTCGACAACGAAAAATACGCTCTGAATATGCTGACCAGTGACGGAGTTTCCATCCAAAACGGAAAACTGTACCGCATACCCAACCAGCTCATTTGGGGCTGGCTGGCCTACGATGACCCGGGCGCCGTCGGCGACCTGCCCCAGCAGTTCCTCCTTGAACTTGACTCTCTGACAACATCTCTTTCACTCAATGATGGTTATTACGGCTCTTTTACCATTGATGCCGGTGGCCAAATGGTGATGAGGACGCCTCCGCCCAATTCTTTTTCACAAACCTATTACCGGCAGTTTACCGGTGATGAAAGTCAGCTGAAAGCACTGCTTGAACATTACAGAACGGAAGCGGCCGGAGCAATGCAGCTGGTCCTGTACACGGCAGCAGGCAAGGAATTGTAATAACTTCCTGCTGTCTGTTATTCTTTTTCAAAAATGTGATTTCGGGAAATATTAGTGGTTGATCGCCAGCCGTGGTCAGGTGTTTTGATGAGTTTTTCTTAGAACAATAATTTCCAACCCACTGCCCACTGCCACCCCGAAGTGAATTCGGGGTTTCGCTACGCTCAAACTGCCTACTGCCAACTGCTCAGTCCTCCAGCAATTTAACAAATCGTCTTTTCTGGTCTTTGGTTTTACTTTCTTTGAGCTCAAAACTAAAACCCTCAGCTTCGAATTTGAAATACCGGGCCTTGTCAAACTGGTACAGTTTGGCGGGTCGGTGCGGCACTC
>JBFIJS010000863.1:0-2006 GCA_041600595.1 Saprospiraceae bacterium
AATGCACCGATCACGCAGGCGACCCACCGTTGCCGGGAAATTTTGTTACTCAAGAAGGCCGTCAAGAAGGTCAGCACGACCCAGTTGATACCTATCAGCAAAGGCACTCCCAAGACCTTCCAGCCGAGGTTTTCACCGTAGTGGTAGTCACCAAAGAGCAAACCGTAGTTGACGCCGAGCATTTCCACGCCCATACCCGTCAGGAAAACAAGCGACCAGATGAGCACGCTACGGGCGCCACGCCGGGGTGGGAAATTCCAATATAGCAATACCACTCCCAGCAGGAGGTTGAGCGGCGTTTTGGGTAAAAACCATTCGCCCAGTCCCAGGCTGATACCGATCATGCCGGATACCGTAACCAGCCAGATCAGGAAAATCGAGAGCCCGGTTTTACGCCCGGTCAATACCGTTGGAAAGGAATACGTCATAAAGATTGCTTTATCAGATCTGCGGTGATCCGGGCCGATAACAGGCAGAGCGGAATGCCTCCGCCCGGGTGTACCGATCCGCCGCAGCAGTAAAGGTTTTGGATGTTTTGCGAAAAATTTGGATGCCGCAAAAATGCGGCAAATTTTGAATTGCTGGCCGCCCCGTACAAAGCACCCCGGTAGGAGCTGGTGCGCTGCTCAATGAGTGGGGGCGTCAGTACCTCTTCTACCTCGATCAATGGGGCCAGATCGGTGCCGAGCAGTCGATTGACTTTGTCGATAATGTTCTGCCGGGCCGTAGCTACCAGGGCGTCCCAGTCCTGTCCGTAATCGCCGGGAGCATTGATCATCACGAACCAGTTTTCGCACCCGGCAGGGGCGTCTGCGGGTTCTTCTTTTTGGGTGATATTGATGTAAATGGTAGGGTCGGAGTGCAAGGTTTTTTTTCTGAATAAACAATCAAACTCAGCCTGGTAGTGGTCGCTGAACAGAATGTTGTGCAGGTCCAGCTCGGGAAATGTCCGACGGATACCCCAATAAAAAATCACGGCTGAACTGGAGCGCTCCTGCCGCAAAGTCCGGTCGGGGTGCGGTTGGTCAGGGAGTAGTTTTTTATAAGTGGAAAAAATATCCATGTTCGAGACGATGAAACTGGCATCATGCTCTTTCTCTTGCGTTTGGATGCCGGTCGCCCGTCCGTTTTCAACCAGGATTTGCTGCACCTGTTGTCCGAAGTGAAACCGGATACCCTGCCGCTCGGCCAATCGGTAAAGACTCATCGTGATGTTGTGCATACCTCCCTTCGGGAAATAGGTGCCGCGGTGCAATTCCAGGTGCGGAATCATGGACATGATGCCGGGCGTCTGATAGGGAGAGGAGCCGTTGTAAGTGGCGTACCGGTTGAACATCTGCACCAGATGCGGTTCCCGGAGGGTTTTTTCGTTGAGCCGGTTGAGGCTGGTGTTGATATCCAATAATGGTGTGTTCAACAGTGCCCGAACCGTATCCCGGGAAAGGTAGGTGCCAATTTTATGCAGCGATTTTTCCAAAAAAAGCGGTGCAGTCAGTTCGTACTTTTTTTGGCTTTTTTGCAGGTACCGCCGCAACATGGCCGGGTCAACGCCAAAGGTTTTGGCGGCTGCCGCCGCAAATGAATCTTCATCCTGATCGACGGTAAAACGGGTGCCATCCTCCCAGAAGTACCGGCAGACTGTTTCTTTCTGATAATAGGAAAAATGAGGCTGTGCCGGCTCCCCAAACAATTCGAACAACTCCGTCACCAACTCGGGCATGGTAAACAGCGAAGGGCCGGCATCGAAGCGGTATCCCCCGGTTTTAAAGGCGTGCAACTTGCCTCCCGGGTAATCGTTGGTTTCGAAAACGGACACTTCCAGGCCGGCGGCCCGCAAGCGCAGTGCACTGGCCAATCCCGCAATTCCGGCTCCGATAACAATGGCTGATGGCATGGTCGGTTGATGTTTCTTTTTGTAAGCAGTTGTTTTTTGATCACTCTGGTCAACAGCATCCTATTAATGCCGAATTGAATAAATGGTTTTAAATTCTGTGTAATCTAAATTA
>JBFIJS010000864.1:0-1994 GCA_041600595.1 Saprospiraceae bacterium
CGAATTGGATACCTCATAGGGTGGCTAAAAGGAGCTAATCGGCATGCTTGCACTCCCCCGTTAACTTTTGTTGCCGGTACTGTGTATTTTTGGCAAAAATTTCTCTTTAAAGTTGGGAAAACAACCCCCGCCGGAAAACGTTAACACTGACGTTGTTTATACCACCTCCCTACTTTTTTATCCAAAAAAAAGAAACTGAAGGCTGGTAGTTTTACCAAACAAAAATTCTCAATCAATATTCAAAAAGAATCCCTGTCTATGAAATGTACTCAAATTTACCGCTTACTTTTTCTTCAGATTTTCTTCTTAACAATTACTTCGTTGACGACGGTGTCCGCGCAAAAAGTCGGCTACCAGATCAAAGTGAACGTGGAAGGGTTTGATCAGGGTGAATTGTATCTCGGCTACTTCTTCGGCGACAAGCAATACATAAAAGATACAGCCTATGTAGAAGCCGACGGGCGTTTTTATTTCGAAGGAAATGAAAAACTTGATCCTGGAATTTACATGATCGTCTTGCCACCCGACAATAAGTATTTCCAGTTGATGATCAATGAAAACGACCAGTGGTTTACCATTCAAACCAAATTGGAAGCCCTGGAGTCCAATATGAAAATTGAGGGCTCTGAAGACAACCGGATGTTCTATGAATACCTCAACTTTCTGAGCAGTAAAAGACCGGAGGCAGACGATCTGAAGCAGAAAATTACAGATACCTCCGACGAAAAGAAAAAGACCAAATACGAACAACAACTGGAAGCCATCGACGCACAGGTCCGGAAATATCAGCAAAACATCCTGGACAAACACCCGGGTTCGCTGACGGCGCTGATTATCAAGGCCAACCTGCCGCTGGATATTCCGGAATTTGCAGGAACAAAAGAGGAGCAGGACAGCCGTCGTTTTTACTGGATGCGGGATCATTGGTTCGACAATATGAATCTGAGCGATCCGCGACTGGTGCGAACGCCTTTTCTCTTCGGGAAAGTCAAGCATTTTGTGGACAAAATGACGGTACAGCATCCCGATTCACTTGCCGTGGCCGTGGATAAGTTTTTGGAAAAAGCCAAACCGGCTGAGGAAACGTTTAAATATTACCTCATCCACTTCCTGAACGAATATGCCAAATCCAAACTCGTCGGTATGGATGCTGTTTACGTTCATATTGCCAAAAAATACTACGAAACCGGGCAGGCACCCTGGACAGAACAGGAGCAACTGGATAAAATAGTGGAAAATGCCAATAAACTGGAACCTCTGCTGATCGGTAAAGTGGCCCCCAACATCCAGATGGAATACCAGGATGGCAGCCCCATCCAGCTGCACGACTTCAAATCACCTCTTACGGTTCTGTTTTTCTGGGACCCGGAATGTGGGCACTGCAAAAAATCCATGCCCGATATGGTGGATTTTGCCAAACAGTACAAAGATCAGGGAGTGGCTGTTTTTGCCATCTGCACCCGTCTGGTGACCCGCGATGACGATGGAAAATTTTCGATGGAAGAAGTGAACAAATGCTGGTCTTTCATCGCCGAAAAAGAGATGGATGTTTTCTGGAACACGGTCGATCCATATCACCGCAGCCGGTACAAAACGATTTATGATATCCGCTCCACGCCGCAGATCTATGTGCTGGACGAGGACAAAACCATTCTTTCCAAGCGTATTGGATCAGAACAACTGCCCGAGGTCATCGACCACATATTGAAAGTGCAGAATGGGGAAAATGGTAAGATGAAATAAACGAAAGGTATGCTTTTTCGGTTGGTATTTCCCACCGGAAAAATTTCCGAAAATGCGGAGCCGTATCCTGTCAATCCGGGGCGTATCCTGGGTCAGGCTTTCCGAAAACGGCTCCGCATTTTTCAACCATCTCCCGACAATGCTCCTCATTTTTCGTTCTTTCCCTGCCATCCTTGAGCAAAGCATTGGAGATTTTAAATTAGCAGCTACCCGTTGCTCCTGAAGTTCAGGGGAGCCAGCGAATACCCGCC
>JBFIJS010000865.1:0-1984 GCA_041600595.1 Saprospiraceae bacterium
AAAAATGTAGGGAAACATCGGGGGCTGCAAGGACAAAAAATGGCATTTGTAAAATAACATTTATGAAATAAAAAGACTAAGACTGCTTATTTACTGGCATTTCAATTATTTTTTGTCTAAAATAATATGTCAAAAAACTCTTACTTTTTTACGGGACGCCCCCCGGTAATACTTAGATTTGAGGGTGGAATAACGATCCGGCCAGGGAATTGGGCGCCCGGCCGGGCCCCCTGAACTCCGTATTCACCACTACTTCCATTCAGACAGACCATGCAAAACACCCGTCTTGCCACCCTGCTGGCTACTTTTTCCAGAAAAGAAATCCGCCATTTGCGCAAGTTTATCACCTCCCCCTTTTACAACCAACGGCAGGATGTGGTGGACCTTTTTGATCTGCTCGAAACCTGTTTCAGGGACGGCCTTTCCCTGCCCGACAAGGAAATTGTTTTCCAAAAACTGTACGGCGAAACGGAAACCTACGACGACCACAAGGTGCGGATGGCCATGAGTTTTTTGTTGAAACTGGCCGAGCAATACCTTGTCCACGAAGCTGTTTTTTCCGAAAAACCACTGATCAAAAAACGGCTCGCCACCTTGTACCGGGAGCGCAATCTGCCGAGACATTTTGAGCGGACCATCAGGGAAGCGAGGGAAGCCCTGGAACAGGACGAGGAAAGGAACGCCAGCTTTTATTATTTCGATCAGGAACTGATGATGGAAGAATATCGCTTCCAGTCTACCCAAAGCCGCACGACCGACCACAACCTGCAGGCCATTACCGACAGCCTGGACGTGGCTTATTTTTCTCAAAAACTCCGGCAGGCGTGCCTCCTGCTTTCGCACCAGGCGGTGTACAAAAAGGAATACCGCTTTGGATTGCTGGAAGCAATTTTACAACAAGTGGAGCAGGAAAATCTGTTGAACCTGCCAGCCATCTCGCTCTATTATTATTGCTACCAATCGCTCACCCGCCCGGACGAACCAGCCTATTTTCACCAACTCAAAAAACTGTTGGTGACGGAAGGCGGAAAGTTTCCAAAAAACGAGATGGCTGACCTCTACCTGCTCGCCATCAATTTCTGCATCAAAAAGCACAACGCGGGCGAGCAGGCCTTCCTGGCCGACGAATTTGACCTCTACAAAAACGGCCTGAAAAAGGGCTACCTCCTCAACAAGGGCATCTTGTCGAGGTTTACCTATCGCAACACCGTGACGACGGGACTGGCCATGCGGGCTTACGAGTGGGTGGAACAGTTTATCCACGATTTTAAGGACAACCTCGAATTAGCTCACCGGGAAAGTATGTTCAGCTTCAACCTGGCCCGGCTGGAGTTTCAGCGCAAAAACTTTGGAACGGCCCTGCAACTGCTGCAAAAATCCGAGTACCAAGACTTACTGCTCAACCTGGCTGCCAAAGGGGTGATCATGAAAATATTTTACGAAATGGCTGCCTTCGATGCCCTCGATTCGCACCTCGACGCCATGCAACGTTTTATCCGCCGGAAAAACATCATCGGCTACCACCGGGAGCACTACATGAACAGCATTCTTTTCCTCCGGAAATTGATGGAAGCCCCGGACGACCGGGCGCTCGCAGCCTTGAAAAAGGACATTGAAAAAGAAAAATCAGTGGCGGAAAAGGGGTGGCTCCTGGAGCAATGCTGAATTGATTTATTCCCCCAGTCCCAGCTCCTCAATAATGCCTTTGATCCGCTCCGCCTCGCTGAACACTGCCCCCACCTCGTAGCGCTTACCCATTTTGAGGTCGTAGGTGCGGTTGAGGTAGAAGGAGAAAGGGCCTTCTTTGAGTTGGCCGTTTTGGTAGGCTTCGTAGAGGTAGGAGAAATTGCGCCGCCGGGTTTCGTAATCGTCGGAGTGGTGAATGACAACATAAGGCGCTGAAGCCGCTTTGGAGCTCAACGTTTTGCTTTGTGGATACCCGAATTTGGCCAGCATTTTCTCCACTTTGACGATATTCAGCGCA
>JBFIJS010000866.1:0-1977 GCA_041600595.1 Saprospiraceae bacterium
AATCCAGCCATGGTACAATCCAGGCGAGAAATTCGATAAATCTAAATCAATGATGTGGTTACCAGCATTCAATTGGTAATGTTTTTCGAAACGTAAAACACCTGATTCATTTTGAATGAGTACGGACAAAGCAGAGTCTTCTGGTAACGTACACGAAAAAGAGGCAAGGTGTTCAGGTTGTGTTGCGAAGGATATTTCACTAATTTGGAAACTCCTATCAAGGGATGATTTTCCCATCATGTTTGGGTTTTCTATTATTAACAATGTTTCTCTGTAATTACGGAGAGTCGATTAAGAATGGATTGTATCAGGTGGTGTTTGTTTTAGGGGCCCGATAGCAAACCGGACGTTTTTGTTAAGCGTAAATTTATAGTAAGATAGGCAATCTTTTGATGGATTAGAATTTTTTTCCATAAAAAGTAGTGTGAGGGTCAAATTAGGAAGTTGAGTTAAGTAGAATAACCTTAATTATTTGTCCGGCAATTTGGAATAATGTTCTGGTGTAATAAAAAAGGGGAGAACGAGCCAAAGCATCGTTCTCCCCAGTAGAATTTTTTGAAGAGTACTGAAAATCATTCAAGTACAGAGCATTCCGAGAAATCACAATGCCCCTCCTTTCGACTTATCTCAATATGAATGAATCCATAGTCATTTAATACTCTATAATTTAAATTTTCTTTCATGCAAGTGGGCCGGAGGATTCATCTCGCATTGAAGCATCAGACTGCTCGGCCCAACGGGGTTTTAAGGGGGTCAATTGAAGCTAAAAATTCCCTGCGCCGCATTTCATAAACGATTACACAGTATTTAGTTCTTTTCAATTTTATAGGTATAGTCACCTACCATCAAGTCTAAATCAATAGTATAGTTGCCAGCCTCGCCGATAACGATCGGGTCACCGTCAACTTCCAGCTTTCCGTTGGCAAACGTGTCGCCCAGGTTCATGGCATCGTCATCGTTGGCGCGGAAACGCAATTCGCCTGGTGTTAAATCCATCGTGATGGTCAGTACGCCGCGATCTGCATCCCAGGCCAGATCGGTATCCGAACCATCACCGGTTGGTGTGGCGGAGCCAAGTACCCCCCAATCCGTTTTCCGGTGCAAACGGCTTAGCTGGTTCAGGTCGCACTCGATGTAATACATGCCAGCCAATTGATCAATAGGAATGTCAGCGCCGCCGGGGTCCAGCGTTCCGTCGTTGCCATCATCTCCCCAATTGACATCCCAGCTCCAGCCCTGGGCGAATTTATACTTTGTATCATCCGCATTCATGTAGATATATCCATTGTAAATGCCGTCATTTTTTCTGGAAAAAATAACTGTTTCCCGGCTGGAAGGATCCCAACCCTGGTAGCTGCCAGGAATGGAAAGGCTGTCATAAACCACCACGTCGGGGAATGGCAGCACATCGAGGGTAATTGGTGTGCTGCATAGAGAAGGAATCTCAGCACTCACCGAAGCACAAACCCGGAATTCAAAGGGAGTTGCATTGATAGTATCCACAATGCCAAAAGCTCCGATCAACAGGCCATTGACTTTGCCTACGGTTACATCGTTAATTTCGAGTCCATTAACCGTGCTTAGTGGGAGGGCGTTGGCAAAATTGTTACCAACCCGGTCAAATTCCAGTTTGTAGGAAATGGCCGACTGGTAGCCAAAATCAGCTTCGGTGAAGGAAAAAACGGCAAAGGTCTCACCCGCCTGGTCTTCTTTTAAGACATAAGAGCCGCCGGTGGCTGGAGAGGTAATGCTGGGCGCAGTGTTCAGACTGGCCGTCGGCTTTACGTCATCGTCCGTGCAGGCGACGAAGAGCAAGGCAAAAAGAATAGAAGAAAAAATATATTTCATCGTACGTAATTTTTTAAGAGCCGATGCCAGGAATCCACATAATGGGGTTCCTGATATCGGTCAGGCTGATTTTTAATTGTAACCTGTATTTTGTTGCAGGTTAGGGTTGGCTCCGATATCGGTGGAAGG
>JBFIJS010000867.1:0-1976 GCA_041600595.1 Saprospiraceae bacterium
ATTGTATTTAGAAAAAAAGATTTGTTTAAATCCAAGCCGGTCTGCTTCCTGAATACGCTGTTCGATACGGTTGACGGAGCGGATCTCACCACTCAGTCCGACTTCTCCGGCAAAACAGACCTCACTGGGAACAGCAATATCCTGCAGGGAGGAAATCAACGCAGCAACGACACCCAGATCCAGGGCCGGATCATCCACCCGGATGCCTCCGGCCAGGTTTAAAAAGACATCATTCTGTGAGAAAGGAAACCCTCCCCTTTTTTCCAACACTGCCAGCAACATGCTCAGCCGTCGCAGATCGAACCCCGTGGCCGTCCGCTGGGGGTTGCCGTAAACCGCCGTACTGACGAGTGCCTGGGTTTCTATGAGCATAGGCCGCATACCCTCGATCGTCGCAGCCACCGTGCTGCCGCTGAGGTCTTCGTCCGTTTGGGAAAGCAGTAGTTCGGAGGGGTTGGATACTTCCCGAAGACCATCGGCCTGCATTTCGTAAATACCCAGCTCATCGGTGGAGCCAAACCGGTTTTTCAGGGTCCGTAAAATGCGATAGGTATAGTTGCGGTCACCTTCAAACTGGAGCACGGCGTCCACGATGTGCTCCAGCAATTTGGGACCGGCAATGGAACCGTCTTTTGTGATGTGGCCAATAACAAAAACAGGAATATTAGATTCTTTGGCAAACCGCTGCAACTCGCCTGCACACTCCCGAACCTGGGAAATGCTGCCGGGGGTCGAGTCGATGTGCGGCGAAGATAGCGTCTGGATGGAATCGATGATAACCAGATCAGGCGCAAGTTCCTGTGCATGATTGAGGATTTTGGAGGAATTGGTTTCAGTCAGCAGGTAGCAATCGGACTGGAAATTGCCCAATCGGTCGGCCCGCATCTTGATCTGCTCCTCGCTTTCTTCCCCGGAGACGTAAAGAATCTTTGCCTGCACCCGCAGAGCCAGTTGCAACATCAGAGTAGACTTACCAATGCCGGGCTGCCCTCCAACCAAAACCAGTGATCCGCTGACAATCCCGCCGCCAAGTACCCGGTTCAATTCTGTGTCGGGGGTGATCATCCGGCGGGTTGTGCCGGTTTTAACTTCCGGAAGCAGGATGGGTTTGACGTCTTTGACAATTCCGCCTTTTCCCCGCCATAAACGGCTGCGCTCCTCCGGCTGGGTTTCCTTGTGGACTATTTCTTCCTGAATAGTGTTCCATTCGCCACAGGCATTGCACCGTCCCATCCACTTGGGAAAGGTAGACCCGCAACTGGTGCAGGCGAATATTTTCTTAACTTTTGCCAATGTTTCTGGTTTTGACCGGTTTGATCGATTTTTTTCCCATTCAGCAACTTTCGCTCACCACACAAAATGAAAAAGCCGGACTTTTAATAAAGCGGTAAAAGTAATCGGGTCTGGCTGTTTTTCGCAACTAATGCACTGAAGGGTTTTGGTCAACTTTTCAAGTACCTGATTTTTCACGCCGGCCTTTTGAAAAATTTGGCGGATACCAGAAGAAATGGCTGCCAAGTGTATCACCCTGCGGATCAGATGTTGTCCGTTGCCCATCCGGGCATCATAAAGAAGGAGCAAGAACAATTTTTTTAAAAATATTTTTACCTTAATCAACTGAAAATCAATTAATTAAAAAATATAGAGAAAATATTTTAAAAAAAATGGTGACCTTCTAAATCCTGTTTAGTCTTAAGGTCGTAATTAAATTGAAAAGGCTGGCAATTTGGCTGAGAAGTTAGAACGATGCGAAGAGAAGCCATTGCTTAACAAGATATGTAGATTGTTTTCATTTGGTTTTTTGGGGTTATACAGGGGGCAACTTAGTTGCTTCCTGTTTTTTTTGTCCGTATACGACTTTCCGTATCTCATTTCTTCCCTTCCTCTCCCGATTTCGACTCAAACAGTTTTATAATCTCCTCTTCGGATTTCCCTAAATTTTCTAACAGGAATTGGGTGTCATCAGCGAACTCGTC
>JBFIJS010000868.1:0-1975 GCA_041600595.1 Saprospiraceae bacterium
CTTGTTGGGCATGGCTATTTATTCCGTTGAAACGAAGGCCAAGGAAATAAGTGTTCGCAAGGTGCTGGGGGCCAGTGCCGGTCAGCTGGTCAGTCATTTGTCCAAAGGCTACCTGACGCTGCTGGCGGTCGCTATTTTGATTGCGGTGCCGGCCAGTTACTTCATCGGACAGCAATTGTTGCAAACATTTGCTTTTTCGATTCCATTAAATGTGTGGGTTTTTCTGCCCGGTGTGCTGGGGTTGTTATTGTTGGGGATCGCCACTATCGGGTCACAAACGGTGCGGGCTTCCTTTGCCAATCCGGCCGACAATTTGCGAAGCGAATGAAAAGGAAACGGCGCGTGGTAAGGCACTGCCCGCCGTCATGCAGCATCCGTAGAAGTTTCTTTTGCATAGGTTTCGAAAAACTCTTTGCGGGCAATGCGGTAAACTTCACCGAACCCCGGCGGGCAGGCGAGGTAATCGTTTTTCCGGGCTATCATCGCCGAACCCCAGCTGGCTTCAAAATGAAATTCCGCAGGCAGACCTAATTTTTTCAAGACGGCATCCGTCAACTCCAGGCCTATGATCCGACCTTTTGGCTGGTATTCAACGAAATCCTGGCTACCCTCCTGATGGATGATGTAGCGGTCGGAAAATTTCTGCCGACTCATTATGTAAGACTCTTCCGCTTCGGTTTGATTTTTCACGATATAGTCACCTTCGACCGCGGTGTTGGTCGTTTCGAGCCCGTCTTTGGTTCGGGTGGCAATCGTTTCTCCGACTTTCGCCCTGCGGGCAAACACGGATTTACATTTTTTGTAAAATATACCGTGGGTCTTCATCAGGGGAACCACTTTTTCAATCATTTCTTTTTGTCCGAGCATCGATGGATAATTAATACTGTGTAATTTAAATTTTCTTTAATTTTTCTTTCATGCAAGTGGGCCGGAAATTTCACCTTATCATTGAGGCGGCCAACTGCTCGGCCCAACGGGGTTTTAAGGGGCACTTCCCGCTGTTGCAAAAAGAACAACTTTCCCTGCTTCGCATTTTATAAATAACTTTTGTTACAAAGTAAACAATAATTAGTACTGTGTAATTTGAATTTGCTTTAATTTTTCTTTCATGCAAGTGGGCCGAAAGATTCACTTCTCTTTGAGGCATGAGACTGCTCGGCCCAAAGGGATTGTTAAGGGGGAAAACGTGGCTCTGCCACGTTTTCCCCCTTAACAATCCCTGTAGGCGCACGTTGGAGGTCAATTGAAGCTGGAAATTCCCTGCGCCGCATTTCTTAAACTAATTTAGATTACACAGTAATTAGGGATGTTGTTTTCAATAAAACGGCAGCTATTTACAATTCATTTTTCAATCTCCCGGTAAGGAGTTTCCTCCATGTTGCTTCAAAGATGTAATTTACCGTTTTCATTTTCACACTATATTATACAACTTTTTATTCATGAAGAAACTCTTACACTATTTTATCCCTTTTTGCTGCCTGTTCCTCGTGCCCGCATTGTTGTTTGGACAAGACACCATCCGGGTACAAACCTTTACCTGGGACGATGATCACCGCTCGGATGTTTTCCAGTTTCCGGATGATCCCGGCGCCAGCTACCGGAAAATTCTGATGAAATACAACATGCGCTGCCACGACGCCGCCGTTGGCAGTGGCAATGTGGGTTGCCGGGAATGGGACTACAGCTGCAACACCTTTATCACCGACTCAACGCGGGTCGATTCAACCCGGCAGGTGGCTCCTTCCCACGTCATTTCCAATTTTTCCGGAAATACCTTCCCCTACGTTACGGCTCCTACTTACTCCTACACACAATACCAGCAACACCAGACAACACTGGACCTGACCGATACGGTGGAAGCGAAAATCGGGGACGGCACCGTCGAATTTACCCTGCCCGGCTCGCAATCCGTTTCCAAAGCACAGTTCCTGTACCTGGCTGCAGAATTATCGGGAGCGGGCCTGTCGGCGGGGCC
>JBFIJS010000869.1:0-1973 GCA_041600595.1 Saprospiraceae bacterium
CAAAAAGAGCGACTTTTCCTGCTCCGCATTTTTTAAATATACTTAAATTACACGGTATTCAGGTTAGTAAAAAAAATACACCCCTGAACCTTTTGATCCAGCGGTGTATTTCATAAAAATAAACCAGGCTAACTCCATGTAGTAGTTTTAGTCATTGATTACCAGCTTCCCGCTACCCATCCTTCCTTCCCCGCCCCTAATTTCCCAAAAATACAACCCCGGCGGCACACCGCCCAACGCCACCTCCACCCTCGTCGCTCCCCTTGCCATTGGTTGCAAAACGACCCGCTTGTCCCACCCCGTTGTACAGCGACCACTCAGCACCGGAGGCCAGCGCCTGTGGCAACTCGATGGTGACATAGTTGCTCGCCGGGTTCGGGTACACCAGCACCTCCGCCCTCGGCGGCAGCACGGGCACACTGTGCACCACCAGCTGTATCGTGCTGTCGCACACCGGAAAGCCCGTGCCGAGGCGGTAGTTGGGGAAGTTGGGGATGGAAGCGATGTTCGTGGCGATCAGCGGCAGACCCCGTTGCTGAAAGCCACAGGCCAGCCCTTTGCGGTCGGGGTATTGTATGACGTGGTAGAAGGGGGTGGAACTGCGGGTAGGAAAGTAGATTTTACAATCTGGGGCCAATTGCATCAGACCAAAGGTCGCAGGAAAGATGTCCTTGTATTTGAACCCGTCGTATTCGCCTAAAAGTACACGGGAAGACTGTACGTCAGACTCTTCCAAATCAAACTGGTACACCCGGAGGGTGGAATTGACATACAAAAACCTTCCAGAGGACGAAAAGGCCACCGATCCGTCGCGGCCATCTTCCGTTGTATCTGCATCCAACTTCAAAAGGTTGCCCAGAAGCCCTGTCTCACGGTCAAAGTCGTACAGAAGCAACTGGTTGGTT
This sequence comes from Saprospiraceae bacterium, assembly GCA_041600595.1. Lineage (GTDB taxonomy): Bacteria > Bacteroidota > Bacteroidia > Chitinophagales > Saprospiraceae > UBA6168. Next base: position 906 of record JBFIJS010000869.1, read on the forward strand.
CGGTCGTAGCGGGCAAAGTGCTGGCCATCCGGTGAAAACACAGACTTAGCCCCAACCAATGGGTCCGGCTTTGGCCCAATCGCTTGCCCCGATATACCCATAACGCCATCCTCTGTTACTAATATTCTGTAATATAGGTTATCCTTTAGGCTCGACGTGAAAACCCACCAGTCGACGCCATTCGGATGCCTTACCGCTTGAAGGTCCTCGTTTAGGGTATCTTCCAAGATCAGGTTATTTTTTGATACCACCGAACCCTCCCCATTGTTGGCTTTCATGTTGATGGTTGTGATGTGTAATTCTCCAGGATAGACCAAAAATGGGGGGCCGTCCCCCAAGACAAAAGCTTTGTGGAAAAGGAAAAATAAGCTGTCGTTGTCAGCAACAGGCAAAATGAGCGCCCCTTGGTGGACCGGGTTCCCATTTTGCGGGCAGTTCCCACTACTGTAGGCCACCCCCGGGTTCAGCCCTGCCCCATTCTCCATCAGTTCCCCGTCCGGCCGGAACACACTGCACCCATTTGTGTAGAAAAACAGGTCACCCCCTGAATCACAGACACTGGCGTTCGTGAGAAAAAAATCTGTGTCCCTAAAATCTCTGTTTATAACAAATTCTCCTTCATTGAAATCAAAGATATTTACCCCGCCGATTTCGTAGTAGTCAGGTGAAGAGGGGTTGGCTGCATAGCCATCATCCCCCATTATCCAAACAAAATCATGCTTTACTTGGCTATGCACCACCTTTATAATTAAAAGACTGATCAAAATAAAAGTCAATTTTTTCATTCCGATTGTGTTTTAACAAAAATGTCCAGAGAGGGGCAAGTGCCCTCCCTGAACATTTTTTATGATCAGTTTATTAGTTGACGATGGAAATGGTTTGGGTAGCCTTCTCACCTCCGATCTGAACCGAGAGCAAGTAAAGGCCAGTTGGGACTTGGTCTGCTACCAACAAAACTTCCTTTGTCCCTTCTTTTAACAGTTGTACCAGAAGGGTTCGTCCGGCCATGTCCGTTAGCGTAATGTCGCCAGCACTAGAGGCCTCCTTATCTAATTTGACCGTTATGAA
>JBFIJS010000870.1:0-1971 GCA_041600595.1 Saprospiraceae bacterium
CTGCTTCCCTGCCGGAGCAACTCCACCACATCTTCGATCCAGAGAATGCCACTGAACGAGGCCAGTTCGTACACCAACTCCTCTACTACTTCCTGCCATTCGCCCAGGTATTTGCTGGTAGCGGTGATGCGTTGCGCCCTCATGCGCCAAAAAGTGTATTTGAGGTCGTTTTTTTTGGCCAGGTTGGAGAGTTTTTTCAGGGTTGCTTTCAGCAGGGCAGACTTACCGGTGCCGGGATTGCCACTGACCAGCAGACTTGCTTTTTGCTTGAAAACAATGTCCACTGCACGTTCTACGTAATCATCCATTTCCCAGGCCACATCGGGCAGGAAGCTCAAGTTTCTTTTGACCGATTTTGAATAAGGATACTGCTCGGCGAGGCGCTCCAGGATTTTTGGCTGCTGCTCCTGGTTCCAACCGAAATTAAAAGAGGACTCTTCCTTCACTTTCAGACTGATGAGTTCCATTTCCGGTTTGGGATATCTCGAAAAGCGGAATATTTCCTCCGGGTCCATGTCGTCGAAAGCACTTTTCATAAAATGCCGGGCCAGGGTATCCAGTTGGCGAAGGTCGTAGCAGTAAAAATTGGCATTGAACAGGGGCAGGTAACAGTCGTAAACGCCCTCTTCCTCTTCCCCGTACACCAATGGCGTGCTGATCTTGACGGTGCTTTTCAACGGGTAAGCGGAGCTGCCCTGCTTGAACGAGGGACGAACCGCCATTTCGATGGTTTTCATGACGGGGTTTTCCATTTCCATCAGTGGGTAATCGCCGTCCCGCTTGTACATTTTTTGCAAATGACTGGTCAGGATGGATTTTACCTTTTTCGCCGATTTATCCACTACCTGAAACTCCGTTCCAACCAAAATGCCCAGGACCGCCTCTTCCTGCACCTGAAAACAAAGCAATGGAAATTCTATTTTTTTCATAATTCTGGTTAAAAGACCAAGCCGAACCAACTCCGCCCTGTCCGTGTGCAATTATCGCTATTCCAACTCTTAAAAAAGCATTCGAAGCGCGGCAATGTCCGGCATTCCGGATGTTTTTAACGAACCAGGCACGTTCGGTTATCGTTTCAGTTTTGATGGAACCTGCATTAAACAGCAATTAGCCAACGGAAACGAGCAAATCATGCAAACCTTTCGATATTTTTGTGTCCGGTTCAAAACCTGTTAGGCAAGAATATTGATTTTCAAGCGTTTACAGGTTTGGCGTATAGGAAGAAAAAAGTGTTTACAGCCCCCGAAATCCACCTGTTGAGCCTGAATGCGGGTCGTTAAAAAGGCTGGCCGCTAACGGTGCCGATCCGCTTTCTGTCAGGCTGTTTTTACGACGACCTATTCTATTTCACAAAAATAAATTTATTTTACCTTTTGAACCCCGGCCAACATTTCGATAACACAACCATTTTATCCAAACAACTTTGAGAAATATAAATAGACAAATCCCGGCAATAAACAGCATTTTAAAAAAAGCCACTGGCCTGCCAGCAGCGGCTTCCACGGCTCGGATGGCGGCTGTTTTATGTAAAACCCGCTCGATCCGACTTCCTCAAATCCTTTCCATAAATACCATTATCATGAAAAATACCAGACTTTGGCTGATCCTGCTGATCGGCTTGCTGACGAACCAGTTGACTTTTGCGCAAACCTCTCTGAAACGAGCCAACAAGCAATACGAACTATCCGTTTTCGCCGAGGCCATCGAGTCCTACAAAGAGGTGCTGTCGAAAAACCCCGACCACCGCGAGGCCAATGTCAAAATAGCTGACTGCTACCGGCTGACCAACCAACTGGAGAATGCGCTCCCCCATTACCAAACGGCACTGGCCAACGGTGGCATTGAAGCCATCTACGTTTTTCAGTACGGCCTGACGCTGCAGGGACTGGGCCGGTATGAACTGGCCAAAAGTGTTTTTGAAAAACTCGCTGCCAACGACCCCTCCTTTGCTACCCGCGGGAAACATTTTGC
>JBFIJS010000871.1:0-1970 GCA_041600595.1 Saprospiraceae bacterium
AAATACTGTGTAACAAAAGTTATTTATGAAATGCGGCGCAGAGAAAGTTGTTCTTTTTGCAACAGCGGGAAAGCCTGCCTTAACGAAAGGTGAAATTTCCGGTCCACTTGCATAAATGAAAAATTACAGAAAATTTAAATTACAGAGCATTAAATAACCGGCTAATCATTCTGGCTGCCAGAATGATGCTGTGGGAAGGGAAACCAAGCCTCTGGTAATGTTTGGAACCCGGCTAATAACAACCATATCAAAGTACCCCATGAAAAAAAAACGATCCATAAGCAGAAGGATCACGTTCGCAGTCATCACCTTTTTTCTCGCACTTCTAATCTTTTGGGGCGCAGGAGAATTGGTTTTCCGGGCATTGGTTGCCGTCAAAGCTGCCGGTTATCCCACCGATGCCACTGTAGAACATCCCACCATGGGCTGGACAGCCAAGCCTAATTTCACCTTTGACGGAACCGTTGAAGACGCCGCCGGCTCCCCTTACGACATCCATTTTTCGACCGATGAAAATAGCTTCCGTTTCTTTGGCGACCCAAATAGCAAGCAACCAAAACTCCTGGTCATTGGTGACAGTTATACCCACGCCATTGAGGTGTCAAACGATAAAACCTACTACGGCCTGCTACAAGATAGCCTCGGTGAGGTAGAGTTATTTGCCTTTGGTGCCCGGGGACTGGGGCCTCTCCAACAATACCTTTGGCTGGAAGAATGGTATGACCGGATCAAGCCCGATTTAATCCTCTGGCAATTCTGCTTCAACGATGTCTTCAATAGTAGCTACGAACTGGAAAGCAGCAGTTATTTCAACAACAATCACCGGATACGGCCCTATCTGGAGGACGACAAAACGGTGTACCGCAACCCTGCCCCTCTGGGTTTGGGCGGACTGCGGGAATCTTCCATGTTTTTGGACTTTCTGCTGACTAAAACCGAAGTGGTATTGCAAAAGAATCAACACAAAGACGGGTCCGCTGCGGAAGACCAGATCAAAAAGCAAGGAAAAAATTACGAACCATACCAAAATGCTTTACTCGCCGTTGACCTTTCGGTCAAAAAGATAAAAGAAAAGACAGGAGCCGACACCGCCATCCTGGCCTTGCAAACCGATGTAACGGAACCATTTGCCTCGGATATCCGAAAGATTTTTGAAAGCAATAATATTCCGGTCGTCGTTGCTGCCGCCGAGAAGATCGACCTGGCACATAAAAACGGGACAGCAGTTTGGGCAAAAGACAGGGCCCACTGGAATGAAACTGGCCATGCCATCGCAGCTGAAGAGTTGTGGCCGGCGTTGAAAAAAATGGTTTTTCCACTGGATACGGCCGGGGCTGCTGTATTGAATGAAGATTGAAGCAGCCTGTGCCCAAGGCTGTTAAGTTCCGGGGAGTTTTTAAAATTCAAGCGCAAGTGCAAATTCAAACGCAAAAAGGCCATGCCCCGGGCGAAGAATGTTTGTTTCTTTTATTTTTATTAAAAATCAAAATAATCAGAACTCTATTGCCCTGCCCCCCGCGCACCTGGCTCCGCCGGATTTCATTTCCTCAAATTCATCGTTGACTGCGGTTGCGGGAACGCCACCTTCGGAACAGGAAAATTGCCCCACCAAACAAAATCACGAACGGCCACAAGCGGATAATCAGCAGAAGAAAGGACACAAAAAAACGGCCGCCATCCTGCAACGCATCCACAACTTTTTCCCCAAAACTCCGCCGGTTTTTGTCCTGCCACTCGTGCCGCTGCGTCAGGATTAAATTCAGGGTACTGTAATTCACCTGGTCCGAGATATACCGCAGACTACCTTTTTTGGCATCGATTTCTTCTTCCAGCACCCTTATCTTTTCCTGCACCTCCAGTATATCCGGGATGGAGTTGGCCCTTTTCAACAAGGTTCGGTATTGCGCCAGGTAGGATTCATTGTTTTCCAAACGGGTGGAAATATCATAAAACTGCTCGGTGACATCGCG
>JBFIJS010000872.1:0-1961 GCA_041600595.1 Saprospiraceae bacterium
AAAGTGTCGGGTGATGTGTCGGAGTATTTTGCCGTGCAGAGCCTGCGGCTGAAAACCAAAGACCTGGAACGAAGAGTAGATGGTGATGTAAGTTTTGAGGAAGGGGAAATTTATTTATTATTCCTGCATCAATCTTCTATCGACTATTGGCAAACCAAGATGCTATCCTACGCCATTTTTATTGAAAAAGAGCAGGATAACCAACAACTACTGGTGCCAGTGCTGGAAGGGCTGAACCATTTTCAATACGTTCGTCCGGACGGACAGGAAGTGGAACCACTAAGAGTTTTTGAGAAAAACGCCCTCTGTAGTCATTTGAAAGAAGTGGTTGCCGGCGGCTCGCTGTGGCAACATGAATTGGCCGCAACTGATTATGACGGTACTGCGTTTCACAGCATCGAATTCAGGTCACCCCCAACTCATTGCAGATACTTAAGTGATCCGGAACCACCTGCTCCGCGTGGTTCTCCTCCCTGGCCCCGGTGGCAGGATTTTGAAAACAATATCGTACTGCCTGTTTATTACCATGAGGATGGTGATGTCGGGTGTAGTAGTGCGCTTGGGAAGGTTCAAGGATCCATTGCCAATCTGAATGCTAATTACGGAGGTATCAATTTATCGGATGCAGGCACCCACAGCTTCGCAACAAGCGATTGTGCGGCCAGTGGGGGGGCGGTAGGAACTGAATTCACAAATTGGATTGTAACTAATTTGGGAACGACCCGAGCTCTTCTCGTACAATTCAACGACCCCTGCAATGAAATTGGCGATTTGAATAATTGCAGTGGTGTCCTTGCTTTTGGAGGTACGTATTGGTTTTCGTCTACTCATACTCATGATGGCATTCAATGGAATAATGCTGCTTATGGATTTGTGGTCACCAATAATGATTTTGGCACCTGTTATTGCAATGTTGGAAGTAGCTATGACATTGTGATGGATCACGAGCTGACACATGCCCTGTGTGCCGGGCATATTGATCCGTTGGTGGGAAATGGGGGCGGCACTGCCAACATGAACCCCTCCTGCTGCAACACCATCCAACCCCTCGACGTCCAATGCCTGGATTACACCTATCCGTTGGCCCTCCCCGTCGAGCTCACCCATTTCACCGCCGAAAAAGAATCGTTTTCTGTCGCTTTACAATGGCAGACTGCCTCCGAAATCAACAACGATTACTTCCTGCTGGAGCGGTCGGTGGCCGGGGGGACTTTCGAAGTCGTCGCTAAGATAGCGGGAGCCGGTAATTCCCAAACGGAGCAAAACTACCAGTATATTGACCGGGAACCGGGTGCCGGTCTCAACTACTACCGCCTCCGGCAAGTGGATTTTGACGGAGGGTTTGAGTACAGCGAGGTGCGTTCGGTACGCTTTGAAGTGCAGGGCGAAGAAATATCCGTTTTCCCCAATCCGCTGGAAGATACCTGGCTGAACATTCGTTTCTCCTCGCCAACGGATCGGGAGGTTGCCATGCAACTTATAGATGTCAATGGCGTGGTTTTACAACAACAGGAAAAGATGCTGGAGAAAGGAATCCACCGGTTGCGGTTTTCGCTGGAAAACTACCCGGCCGGTGTCTATTGGCTGCGCTTTTATTATGGCTCCCATGTTTATGTCAAACGGGTTGTGAGGATGTAAGCGCCTGTTTTTTGTCGAAATGACCGGGAGAATATTTGCCGTCTGTTCTCCCGGTTACCTTGCCTACCTTTCTGATCTTTATATTACTTTTGGCTATTCAATCATCCTGCTGTTGTCCACCCCGGCCGGGGCCGTTAGTCATGTCGGGTTTGCCACTTGTGGCAGGGAAAAACAACAGCCAAAAAACCACCTCACCAATATGTACCAATTTACCTATGGAGGCCGTTCGGGCACCTCCTTCCACCTGGTCGAAGCCAAAGAACTTGTGGTCATCCGCTCCACCGAAGCCGTCCCCATCGAAAAACTGGCCCTGTCCGGACAGT
>JBFIJS010000873.1:0-1957 GCA_041600595.1 Saprospiraceae bacterium
CGGCATCGCCGGCAACCCGGGGTGTTTGGGCAATCGTTTCCAATGGCAACAGGAACATGTAGGCCAGATTGACGAGCAGGTAGGTGACGACGACAATCAGAACACCCAGCGACATGGCCCGGGGAACCGTACTTTTTGCATCAATGGCCTCCCCCGACAAATAGGAGGCGTGGTGCCAGCCTCCCAGGGAAAAAAGTACCCCGATCAGACCGGTTAGCATGGCTACCGTCAGGTTGTCCGGGACGTTTTGGCGCAGGGAAAAATCCAGTTGTACAACTTCGGGGTCGTAGTAGGCGAATCCGGCAACAATTATGGCTGCGATGGCGACTAACTTCAGAATGGTGAACAAGGTGGCCAGTCGCTGGCTTTGGCTCACGCCCAGCATATTGTAGGCCGTCAGTCCAATGAGTGTGCCGGCGGCAAGTCCGGTCTTGGCAGGGCCGGTCATGTCGGGGAAAAAGATTTTTACGTATTCGGCAAATGCCACGCACAGACCGGCGAGGGCTCCGGTATTGATGACCAATAATATGGCCCAGCCGTACAGAAATCCGACGAGGTCACCAAATGCTTCCCGCAGGTACACGTACACGCCACCGGATTTTGGGAACATGCCACCTAACTCGCTGAATGTCAGGGCACCGGTCAGGGCGATCACGCCGCCGAGGGCCCAGACCAACAGGATCAGCGTGGCATTGGGAACAGCCTGGGCGATCTGGGCGGGTGTCACAAAAATACCCGAACCGATGCACGAACCAACTGCAATCATGGTCAGGCCAAAGAGCGTCAGTTTCTGTTGTAATCCCGGCGTTGGTTGATTTGACATGTGGAACGGTTCTTTTGTTTTTTAACAGGCGTGCGTACTCGCAGAACCCGGCTCTGCACCTGGCCGCCGGTCGCCTCCCGGCGAAGTTAATTTTCCGTTCCATAAGCAGGAGAAAAAAACCAGGAAAAACTTTTAGGGAAAATGCAAACTGTAGGCAAAAGTAAAATATTGGCCGCACCTTAGAAACCTTTGGAGGGCCGAGCAGAATGATGCAAAAGGCTTGAGCGATTCTCCGGCCCGCATTTTAGGGTAATTTTTTTGGCCGTTGCGTAACATGAGTTTTTAAGATTCATGGAGCCGGAAGGCAATTATTATTGTGTAATCTGAATTAGTTTATGAAATGCGGCGCAGGGAATTTCCAGCTTCAATTGACTCCCAACTTGCGCCTCCAGGGATTTAAAGGGGGAATAAGGTGGCAGAGCCACCTTATTCCCCCTTTAAATCCCTTTGGGCCGAGCAGTTTGATGCCTCATAGCGAGATGAATCCTCCGGCCCACACGCGTGAAAAAAAATTAAAGAAAATTCAAATTACAGAGTAATTATGTCAGCGGTTTGATATCCGGTGCAACAAAACCCTTTCTGGCTTTTGCCGACATCATCAACTCCCGGGAATAATTTTCCAACCATAAATTCCGCTCCGTCAAATCAAAATCCTCGATTATATCATCAACGTGATCCTGGTTCCATTTGACGGCGCCGTGCTCATCCGAAAATCTTTTTTTCAATTGGTATAGCCAGTAAACAGTGAGTGTTTCGTGGTAACCGCTACTGTCCGTACTTTCCACTCCGACCGACTTCAGGTAGTCTTTTAAATGTTGCCGGAGTACGGGCAAGGTACGGTCGCCATGTTGCGCCAGCAGGTAAAGGGCGGTAATCAGGTGTGCCTCGTGCGTAAATTCTCCTTTGGGTAGTTGGCAGGTTAAAAATTGTTGAACCAGTTGTTCCGCTTCGGCGATGGGGTAGAGGGCATCTTCGGTCATAATCAGACGGCTTTTTTGCAATAAAAATTATCGGAAATAAGTGCCGCTAAATACTCTGTAATTTAAATTTTCTTTAATTTTTCTTTCATGCAAGTGGGCCGGAGGATTCATCTCGCTTTGAGGCATCAGACTGCTCGGCCCAACGGGATTTTAA
>JBFIJS010000874.1:0-1953 GCA_041600595.1 Saprospiraceae bacterium
CTGGTTAACTTTTAAAAATGTCAATATGTTCGGCCTTCAGGCTGAATACCGTGTAATTTAAGTATGTTTAAAAAATGCGGAGCAGGAAAAGTCGCTCTTTTGGCAACACCCGGAAAGCCTGCCTCAAGGGATTTTAAGGGGCGGCGTCGTCCCGATGCATCGGGATGACGCCGCCCCTTAAAATCCCTTGAGGAGCACTTCCGGGTGTTGCCAAAAGAGCGACTTTTCCTGCTCCGCATTTTTTAAACATACTTAAATTACACGGTATTCAGCCTGAAGGCCGAACATATTGACATTTTTAAAAGTTAACCAGACGACTTCCGAACCTGTCCTACACTACGAACACACACCACTTTTAGTGCTTGCCCTCTGCAATCCGGTTTGCCGGACTCTTTGGTTTGTCCAAAAATAACTGACAGAAGGCTTTTGTGAATATGCCCTTTGGATAGTAAAGGACGCTGCGGTGCACGCAGGGTGACAGGGAATGTTCTTTCGGGGTTTTGACACACATAGTGGGTTGTCCGGCGCAGTGAATCGGTGAATTAACTACCCGAAAAGGCTGAATTGACAGCAGATTTAATAAAAACAGATACTACACATCTCATCCTCCAGAAAATTTTGACTTCATTCGTCGCAATGGTTTTCCCATGTCAAACATTTGCATTTCTGTTGTGAAGTGCTGAATGGCGGCTTAAACCCATTCTTTTTTAACAATTAAAATCTCATTCAAATGTTAGGAACCAAAACAAAACCCAAGAGCAATGCTATTGAAAACGGCTACTCCGGCCATACCAACGGACAGGGTCCAACCGGAGAAACATGTGTGATCTCGGCCGGTACACTGATCGACGGCAAGTTTTCCGCAACTGAAAATGTCCGCCTGGACGGAACCATTAAAGGAGAGATAAAATGTGAAAAACGGCTCGTCATGGGCGAGCAGGGAAAGGTGATCGGCGATGTGGTGACAGTAGATGCCGTCATCATGGGAACCGTTGAAGGTGAGTTAAAAGCTTCCGGCACCCTCACCCTGAAAGGCTCTGCCTTTATCAAAGGTACGATTACCGCAAAATACATGGTGGTAGAAGAAGGGGCCCGGTACAATGGTGAGTGTCACATCGGGTAGTGTTGCCGGGCGGGAAAAGTCCGTGGTGCTGTTTGGTAAAAATATTTCTGTTTTTTGTCCATTGGCGTCCGTCAAAAACCGGATGGGCTGCATCTGTACGAAGGTAGAAGAAGGTTTCTTCTCAGGAAGAGGAACGATTTTCCTCCGTTCAGGCCAGATCTTTTCGCAGCAGAAGTAGAAAAAATGCAGGGATTCCTAAAATCTATGCCCTTCATATTTCGGCGATAAAGATTGAATCATTAAAATTGCAGCTTAGTATTGTTTGAAAAATAACACTATGATGGAAAAAGCCAACTTTTCTTACGTCAAGTCTGCCGAAATTCTAAAGGCCAAGGTTATTTTTTGACAGTTACTGCATAACGCTTGAAGTAAAAATATTTTATCATTGCATCAAAACAAACTGGAATGAAGAAACGTGTGATTTTCAATGTACTCCTCTTTATCCTGATCTGCGGACTGGGATACATACTTTTCACGACTGTCAGGGAACCTATCCAGTTCCAGTCTACCAAGGAAAAAAGAGAGGCCGAAATCGTCGGCAAGTTGATCGAGGTAAGAAAGGCTCAGGAAATTTACCGGGCTGTCACCGGAAAATTTGCCGGCTCTTTTCAACAACTCACCGATACCTTAACGTACGGAAAGTTTACCCTGATTTCGGTCAATGGCGACCCCGACGATCCCAACAGCGTCATCACCTACGATACGACCTATTCTCCGGTCATCGATTCCATTAAAAGCATGGGGCTGAAGTTAGAGAAGATTGGTCAGGTGCCGGGCTTCCCGGATCTGGAGTTCGAAATCAAAGCAGATACGGCAGAATACCAACAGAC
>JBFIJS010000875.1:0-1949 GCA_041600595.1 Saprospiraceae bacterium
GGTGGGATTCGGCTCCGAAGGCCCGCCGCGCCAGGTGCAAAATGTCGCTGCGGCGCTGGATTGGTCAGCCCAGTATGCTCCCGACTGGGGGTTGGAAACCATCAATGGCAACGATTACAAACATCTGGATTGCAATGGCGACGGTGCCATCAACGACGACGATGCCGCCGCCATTGTCGCCAACTATGCCGCCCCCGGGAACATCTTCTCTGTGCAGGCACCGGGCTCGCCCACTTTCTGGCTGGATTTTGAGTGGGATACCATCCTCATCAACGACAACACCCCGGCGTTCATCAAACTGGAAGCTGATCTGATCGCCGGAACTCCCGTTTTACCAATGCAAAATATGACCGGTTTTGCCCTGCAAGTCAATTACCCAAAAGAAATGGTAAAACTCGACGGGGTGGAGGTCGATTACTACGACAATGGTTTCCTCGGTCATTCGAACCAGCTCATCTGGCTGCAGCAAGACCGTCACGACGACGGCCAACTGGACCTCGGCATCGTGAAAAAAGGTAACAATGCCAATGGCTTCGGGAAAATTGCCACGCTCAGTTTTATCGTAATCAGCGATGTGCTCGGTCGAACCGAAGATGCTAAATCCTTCACCATTTCGCTGTCGGATGTGGTGGCTGTCAATAATGAAGGAGCCATGCTGACCATCGGCCAGCTGGATTCGGCCACCGTTCACATCGTCGATAAAACAACCCCCACTTCCTCGCACAGCCAGCTGCTGAAAGAACGGGTGCTATTGTTCCCCAACCCGGCTTCCGGTCAAGTTTCCGTTTTGCTCGATAACCTGCGGGCAGAATCGCTGACGATCTTCAACTCGCTGGGCCAGCAGGTGCTTTCAGCAGGTGGTTTTACCCAGGTTGGTACTTTTGATATTGCCAATTGGGAATCCGGCGTTTACTGGGTGCTGATAAAAACAGACCAGGGCGTAGTAAACAATACCCTGATTGTACAGTGATGCGCCCGCTGGTGCCGGTATTTCCGTTCCGGCTGTGACAGCCCGAGAAGATCGTTGCTCCATCGACTGTTCCGGCAACATGCGGGGCAGTAACAGCCGCTGTCTTTTCCAGCTCCGGAACTACCCTTTTGGAACCCTGCCTGCCGGACCGTTTTCCGTACCTGTTTTCTTAAAAAAACAACCTTCCCGGACATGACCGGATCAATCCCCGTCAAAGGCCACCGGACTGCCCTTTTTCAGCCAACCATTTCCCAATAAAAAGATTTACCTTAACTTTCCGTTTTTTGCAAAAAGGTCATAGTATGTTAAGGTTTTAGGGTACGGGAACGAACTACTTTTTGGGTTCCCTTGGAGCCGATGTCAGACGCCCAAATACCTTAATTCCTGATTAACCTATACCCAAACATCCATTTTAATGGCTAGCATACGTCAAAAACAAGTAGCAGAACTGATCAAACGGAATTTCGGTATCGTGCTACAACAGGAAGGAAGCTACGTGTATGGTGCAGAGCCCTTTGTAACCGTCACCAATGTGGTGCTTTCGCCGGATTTTACCCTGGCAAAAATTTACCTCAGCATCTTCAATACAGAAAACAAGCAGGAAGTTATCCTCATGATGGATGACCAGCACCACCGCCTTAAACAGGCACTGGCTAATCGCCTCGCCAAACATGTACGGCGGATGCCGGAAATCAATTTTTACATCGATGAAACCCTGGACGAAATGGAGCGGGTAGACGCCCTTTTCAAAAGGCTTGAAGCCGATAACCAAATGGGGAAAGAGGAGGAAGAATAACGGAATAGTGGCGTTGACAGGCAACCAAAAATGCCCGCAGCACCCTACCCCAGCCTGGAAACGACGCCGGCCAACAGGAAGTGTTTGCGGCTGCGCTACTCCTGATTGACGGGGTGGGGAGTCCTGAACGGGCTGCTGCACAGCTGTGTCAACAAGCTTCTCACGGGCATCGTTTTTTGTAAA
>JBFIJS010000876.1:0-1948 GCA_041600595.1 Saprospiraceae bacterium
ATGGCGAGATCCAGCTGGGGTTGGAGGCGCTCCCGGATGTAGAAATCAACAAAGGTTGGCTGATAGCCGTTGGGTTGAGCGAGTGACCCAATATAATTGTCGTGATCAAGCCCGAAACCTGTGGCGCTGCACTGGTGCAAGGCAGCGAGTGCCCGGCCGAACTTTTCCCAAAAACCAGACTGCCGGTAGCCGGTCTCAATCATTTCCAGCAGCAAAAAAGCACCCTCGTCGGTTGTTTCGCTGGCAATGACTGCGGGTGTGCGGATGGTCTTTGTTTTTTCCAATAAAGACAACCCCAGGGCTTCTTTGGCAAACATATCACCGGCAAATGGCGCCCGGTTCATCTTCAGAAAAAATAGCCCTTTCGTGGTTTTCAACAGGCGGGCTTCGTTGATGTCACCGCCGCTGATGGGTTGGGTTTGCAGGATGTCGGCGCCGAGCGATTGCTGACAACGTTGTAACAGGGATTGAGGAAGATCAATGGTCATAATCGATATGCTTTCTGGATGATTATCTCCTTTATAATCAGGTGCCAATGGGGTGCAGGTAGCGCTGCTACTTTCTGGTATCTCACCAATGGCTTTTATTTCAAACTAAAGAGTATGTAGCATTGTCTGCTAAAATGGGCAGCACGGAAGGTCAGTACTCTGTAATTTAGATTACACAGTAGTCTGTCCGGGGCCATTTAAGTCTGCAAATCCAGCCTATGCACAGATTGGCCAGTAAGAATTGCGGCCGTCAAGTTATCAGTTCTGTTCGATATTAATACCTTTCCACCCAAAAGAGTGAAAGAATATGGCCGCAAAGCTGGATGTAAAAATACTGGACCGACCTGCCGTAAATGAGGAAGAATGGAACCGGTTTATTGCCGCTTCCCCGCAGGGCGCCAATTATGCTTTGGCCTGGTACCTCGATGTGGTGTGGCCGGGGTGGCAGGGCATCCACATCTTTTACAAAGGGGAACTTCATGCCGTGATGCCGCTGCGGATATCGGAAAAATACCGCATTCAATATTGTTTTCAGCCAGCACTCAGCCAGTTCGGCGGGGTTTTTTTTCGGCCAATGACGGGAAAAACGGAAAAAGTACTGGCCCTCAAAAAGAAAATAACCACCGCCGTCGTGGAGGCCATCCCGACGACACTCAAACGTTTTGTGGTAAACTTTGCCCCGGAATTTGACTATCCGCTTCCTTTTCACTGGGCGGGCTATGAGTTACGCACCCGCTACTCTTACTGGCTCCGGAATTCGGCTGACAAAGAGGCTGTTTTTAGAAATTTCAACGAGCGCACCCGTACCTACATCAACAAAGCCCGTAAGTCGGGGCTGGTCGTAAACATGACCGATGACATTTCTCCACTCCTGCGTTTGAGCGAAAAGTTCGACTCCTACTCCCTTGATTATCAACTATTAAGTCGCCTCTGGGAAGCGATGCGGCAGCATGGTGTGGGCCGGGCCGCAGAAGTCAGGGATGCGGAGGGGCGGTTGCACGCCGGGTTGGTTTATCAGATTAGTGGCCGCAAACAGTTGCACCTGTTCAGTGCCAAAGACCCCGCCTGTACGCACCTTGGGGGAATGTCCCTGGCCATCTGGCACACCATCCGGGAAGCAGGGGAGGAGGTGGAGTACCATGATTTTGAAGGGTCGATGCTCGAGCCGGTTGAGCATTTTTTCCGGGGCTTCGGTACGCATCCTGTTCCGTATTTGCAAATTTCCAAAAACAGTTTTCCCAGGCCGATCCGCTGGCTCGTGGAGAGCCTTGCCTGAGTAGCTTCAATGGATGGCCACTACTATTTCCGGCACAATTCTCGTCCTGTAGAAAAAGCTTCCTATATTTGTAAAATCCCCGCTTTTTCGAAACAATCCACTAAAAAATAAGGTAACGACATAAATTTGGTGGCTTTTTAGGCAATATTCCGTCTAACAAACTCATTAGAAGCCCGGTGTCCTC
>JBFIJS010000877.1:0-1947 GCA_041600595.1 Saprospiraceae bacterium
AGTGAAAGGTGGCCCCGGCACGAATGAAGAATTGATACATCCGCTGGGCAGCGAGTCGTTTTACCGCTGGAAGTTTTACGTGCATCCCGATTATGTTTCTTCGTCTTCGTTTCACCATATTTTCCAATTAAAAGCCAAAGAAGGGGACGACGGCCTGCCTGTTTTGACTTTCACGCTGCGCACTTCTACCCTGGAATTAAGGCACGCCGGAGGCGATTCGGGCGTGAGTCTGGGCGTTTTGACCAATGCCGATTTAGGTCTTTTCAAGGGCCAATGGGTGGAGGCTTTCGTCCATATTGTTCACGGTGAAAACGGGCAGTTGGAGGCCAGCCTGAGGAACCTGTTTTCAGGCGAGGAGCTGTTGAAATACTCCAGCGACGACATTGATCTGTGGCGTTTGGGGGCTTCCTACAATCGTCCGAAATGGGGGATGTACCGCAAAAAAGTGGAAACCCTTGAAGACGAGGTATTCCGGTTTGCGGATTTTTGTATTTCGGAAACAGCAGCGAGCCTGTGCCCAGCTGATGATTCGTATCTTGGGACGACCATTGCCAAAAGTGAACAGGCCGGTGCAGCCATCAAAATTTATCCGAACCCGGCCAAGGGCAGGTTTTTCATCGAAAGCCCGGAAGGGGGTCTGCGGTCTATCCGGCTGTTCAACCTGATGGGGGAGTTGAAGTTGGAAAAACGGCAGCTAAACGGTTCGGCCATTGACATCGGAGCGTTAGCATCGGGCCTGTATTTGCTGGCAGTCGAACATGCGGAAGGACAGGTTTTTTATCAAAAAATAATCATCGAAAAATAAATCATGAAAGGAAAAGTAGCAGCCATCACGGGTGGCAACGGTACGTTGGGGAGCGCCTTCGCAAAAGGGCTGGCAGAGGCTGGTGCGACTGTTTTTATTTTAAACAGAAACCACGAAAGCGCTGCTGAACGAGTGAAGGAATTTAAAAAAATGGGCTTGGAAATCCATGCCGTCACCTGCGACGTAGTCAACGAAGCATCGGTGGAGGCGGCGGTGAATGAGATTTTACAAAAGGCAGGAAAAGTGGACATTTTGGTAAACGGCGCCGGTGGGAACATGCCCGGCGCTGTCGTCGGCCCCGAGCAGACGGTCTTCGATTTGTCCGTCGATGCCTTTCGGCAGGTGTTCGATTTGAACCTGTTGGGTACGGTAATTCCCTCCATTGCCTTTGCGAAGCCGATGGTCAAACAGGGCAAGGGCTGCATCATCAATATTTCCTCCATGTCGGCCCAACTGCCGCTCACACGGGTAGTCGGCTACTCGGCGGCGAAGGCAGCGGTGGATAGTTTCACCCGCTGGCTGATGGTGGAACTGGCCAATAAATACGGGGAAGGCATCCGGGTAAATGCCATCGCTCCGGGCTTTTTCATTGCGGAGCAAAACCGCCGTTTATTGCTAAATGAAGACGGCTCGCTGACCGCCCGTGGCGAAACCATCATCAGCCAAACGCCCCAGAAGCGTTTCGGCGAACCCGAAGAACTCGTCAGCACCCTGCTCTGGCTTTGCGACGACCGGTCTTCATTCGTCAATGGCATTGTCGTGCCGGTGGATGGCGGGTTCAGTGCTTTTGCAGGTGTTTAATAATCAATGAGAGAATGATTGAATGAGAGAATGATTGAATGGACGGCGTGCAAATATTCACTCATTCTATCATTCCTTCATTCTCTCATTGTATTCTCTCATTCCATCATTAAATCATTCTCTCATTGAAAAGTCTCGAACAAACCTGGCGCTGGTACGGCCCAAATGACAACGTGAGTCTGGCAGACGTCCGGCAGGCCGGGGCAACGGGCGTTGTCACGGCATTGCATCACATCCCGAACGGGGAGGTATGGCCCGTGGAAGAAATTCAGAAAAGGAAATCACAGATCGAGGCTGCCGGGCTGACCTGGTCAGTCGTGGAGAGCATCCCCGTACATGAG
>JBFIJS010000878.1:0-1946 GCA_041600595.1 Saprospiraceae bacterium
CACCGAGCCGCCCTCTCTCCGCAAATACCACCACTGATGCTCAGGCATACTTCGTACGTTTCCCGGGTGGGGTAAGTGTGGTAGGGTTGTACTTCCACACTGCTGGTGCCGTCCCCGAAATCCCAGAAATAGCTGGCGGACTAATCGATCAAAAAGGGTTCAAAAAAAACGAGCGGTGAAGGCTCCGTAAAATCGACGGTATGAAGAAAACCCGCCTGGCAGTCCTGACCCGGTGGTAAAACGGGAGACACACACAACAAATTGACCGCCGGCCCGGCGAGGCATGCCGGAAGTTGTGACCCGTCCAGTTCATAAGAAAACTGGATCTCTGCGTTGACGGCGATGCCTTCCAGAAGGCTGTCGTTGGTGGGAACGAGCAACTCCCAGGTATCGAAGGAGAGGATCAGCTTGCCGCAGTTTTGGTTATTGGATGGTAGGACTACCTGCCCGGTATGTTCGCATTGGGCCGACAGTGCAGTGCCCAGGAGCAAACAGGCAAACAGACTCGTTGCTGCTATAATTATTTTATTGCTGAAAATCATGTCCTCGCATTTGTTGGAAAAAAAATTGGTTTTTCGGTGCTAAAGCGAATGATGAACCCGCCCTTATTTTCCGGACAGGTTAGAAAAATTCTCCGCTTGCGCCCCGTTTTTTCGGTGACTTTGGAGCCATGCGGAATTTACAGCTGCTGCTGCGATTCTTCTGTCCGGATAGAGCCCGAGAAAGAATTTCGACAGGGCAAAACATTTTAAAAGTGCTTACCACGTTACAAATGTGCGGAATAATATCCTGATAAAAGAATACAAAACTTTAGATTTGTTCTTTCAGGAAAATTGAATTTAATTATCTAAATAGCTGTTATTCAGTTTTTTGTAAAAATAAATTTGCTTTGTTTGTTGAATGTTTCTCATGCAAAAAAACAAATTCACCACCCTGCTGCAACAATTTACCCCTCAGGACCTCGGGCTTTTCCGCAAATACATCATTTCGCCTTTTTTCAATGAGAACCAGGAGCTCGTCCGGTTTTTCGACGCTTTGGTGCCCTTACTCCCCGCAGAGGGTAAGACGGCCGTTGAGTTGGACAAGTTGGGTTTGTGGAAAAAAGTTTTTCCGAAACGCCCCTACAACGATACCCGATTCCGGCGCATCTGTTCCGACCTGACCAAACTGGCTTTCGATTTTTTGTCGTATAAGCAGTTTAAAAAACTTCCGCTGACCAGTTCGCTTTTTTTATTACCACAATTGGCCGGTCCCCAACTCGACAAACATTTTGCGGGAGTTTTACGGCAAATGAATGCCGAACTGGAAAGGGCAAATTTCCGGGATTCCGATTTTCATTACATCAGTTACATGATGCTGCAGCGACAACACGAGCACCTCGAGCATACCGCCAAAAAAAATACGGCTTTTGAATTTATTGAAAAATCGGACTACCACCTCGACTGTTATTATTTTTCCAAAAAGCTGCAACTTTTTAGTGATGCCCTGGGCTTTCAGTCCACTCTCTCGGGTCAGGCTACCGTCCGCCATTTTCCCGACTTTTTTAATTATTTAAAAACGACGCCTTATTTCCCCGAGCCGGCGGTAAAGGCCTGGTATCTGGTGGTGTTGATGATTCAAAATAAAGAGGATGAATCGCAATTCAGACAATTAAAAAAATTAGTGGACGAGGAAGGTAAATATTTTCAAAAAAAGGAGTTGCAGATGTTGTTCATCCATTTGATGAATTACTGTATCGATTCAAAAATCAATAATGGCCGGACGGAATATTATCACGAGCTGTTTTCCCTGTACAAGACAGCCCTCGAACAGCGGATTATTTTTGAAAACGGAGAGCTCAGTCCGCACCATTATAAAAATATCATCACCATTTCCCTGCACGTGAAGGAGTTCAACTGGGTGGAAAAATTTATTGAGGAGCACACACATTATTTACCAAAAACAGA
>JBFIJS010000879.1:0-1942 GCA_041600595.1 Saprospiraceae bacterium
GGTTGGGGTAAGCATTAAAAGTTTCCAGTTCGAGTGTGTTGTCGGTAAATTCCAGTTCATCCACCAAATCCTGAGCCGGGGTAGTTTCCTCAGCTTCCTCTTCTTTCGGGCACTCCTTGAAACGGGCATCCACTTCGTAGGTTTTTCCATCTCTCAGATAGGTGAAAGAAAAGGATTCTCCCGGTTTGTGTTTGTTTCGTTCCGTCACAAGTTCCTGGTGGGTGCCAACCGGGATTCCGTCAATGGCGAGAATACGGTCACCTTTTTGTAATCCGGCTTGCTCGGCCGGCCAGCCGTTGCCGGGGATAATTCCCGAGACACCGACACCTTCCCGGCCGTTTCCGTAATTGCCGACATAAACACCAAAAAATACTTTGCAGGGATCACGCTCCGATTTGCGGTAGGAGTGACTTGGCTTGCCGGTGAGGGTAGAAGAGATTTTCAGGTTTTGGCCGTCCCTTAAAACGTCAATGACAACCACGTCACCGGGTTTGAATTGTCCCAAAACATCATGCAATTCGCCGGTGGTGCGAATGTTGGTGCCGTTGATAGCGGTCATGATATCATCTTTTTTCAGACCCGCCTGATCGGCACCACTGCCAACCACGAGGCCGTCCACAATGACTCCCTCGTTGCCACTTTCAGGATAGACGCCAAGCAGAACGTCATTTTCTTTACTGACCCGAACCTCTTTTTCGTGTCCGTTTATCTCGTGCAAGTCGCTGAAATCAAAGTCCATATCGATCAACGCTTCCTGCCAATCGCCTTCTCCGTTGATTTTAATGGTATTTCCATTGTGTTTAAATAAAAAGAGGTTTTCACCACTGGTGCTGCTTTCCTGGCCGGAGCCACTGATGATGACTTCTACATTTTTAGCGTCCTCCAGATGGAGGTCTTTCAGGTATTCGTCTGCTGATTGCCCTTTGTCAAGTCGTTTCTTTTTAACCGTAATATTCCCGTTTTCATCGGCTGTTTTAATAATAACGACGCCTTGGGAAGACTGGTCGGCGCTTTGCGCCAGGGAATTTTCAACTAAAAAGAAACAAGAAAGGAAAAATGCGGAAAGGAAAAATCTTTTCATGTCGAGTGATATTTAAGTGATTTAAAATCCGGACAAAAGCCGGTGTGAGCAAAAGAAAGACGGAAGAAAGACAGGTAAGTTAACGTAAGAGTTGCTTAAATGCAAAAATGTCCAAATTATTATTGGGGGTACTTGCAGGAAACAATACTCCTGCGCAGAAAAAGGCTTTTGAGCCGGGTGGATGTGGTCGATTGTCGGTGGTTTTTCACTTATTGTTTGTTCGATTTAGATGAAATATTATTGTTTATTTGAAATTGTACTGGCTATTATTAAGAGGATCAACCGGATTTATTTTTCTTTGCCGCCCCAAAGCCATTGGCATAATCTGCACCATTGCCAGCCAATCACAGTTTGACCGGGGGAGCCGAGAGTGATCATTGGGGCAGGTACGGTGGATTTGCCGGTATTTAATTTTTTAATAGAAAAATCTAAAAATAATGGATAAGAAAACACTAAAAGATGAAGCCCTTTTGTACCACGCGAAAGGTCGTCCGGGAAAAATAGAAGTGATACCCACCAAGGAAACCGGTAATCAGAGGGACCTGTCACTGGCCTATTCTCCGGGTGTTGCTGCTCCTTGTCTGGCCATCGCTGAGGACCAGACGGACGTGTACAAATACACCGCAAAAGGTAACCTGGTAGCCGTTATCAGCAATGGAACGGCGGTTTTGGGCCTGGGCGATATTGGGCCGGAAGCGGGAAAACCCGTCATGGAGGGCAAAGGCCTGCTTTTTAAAATTTATGCTGATATCGATTGCTTTGATTTGGAGTTGGATACCAAAAATGTGGATGAGTTTGTAAGGACTGTCAAAATCCTTGAACCCACTTTCGGCGGCATCAACCTGGAGGATATTTCAGCAC
>JBFIJS010000880.1:0-1937 GCA_041600595.1 Saprospiraceae bacterium
AATCAACATCCTCTTTGGTAATGCCGGCGTTTTGGATAGCCATTTCGGCGGCCTTGGTTCCCAGGGTGGTGGGCGTTTCGTTTTTCGAGGCATAACGCCGTTCAACGATGCCGCTCCGTTCCTGTATCCATTCGTCAGAGGTATCCATGTGGCGGGTCAGGTCGTGGTTGGTGACGACTTGTTCGGGTACATAGTAGCCGATACCTGCAATTTTTGAGTTGGGCATTTTAGAATCTGGTTGTAGGCAAACGATTGACGATTGCAGCAGGAATGCCAGCCGTTTGCCGGAAGGTTAGGCTAATGCTAAGGGTTTTACCTTAACGATATTGGCTAATTTAGCCAAAGTTTGATCGATTTCCTCTTTGGTGGTGAAATGGGAAAATGAAAACCGGATCGCTTTGCGTTTAGCATCGGCGCCGATGGCCTGCAACACATGCGAGCCAATGTCAGTGCCTGAGCTGCAGGCACTTCCGCCGGATGCACTGATTCCCGCAATATCCAGATGCAACAACAACATCGGGGACTTGTCGGAGGGCGGAAAACAGACATTCAAAATAGTAAACAGGTAATTGTCCTGATCCCCGTGAAAATGAATGTCCTCAAAACGCTCCATCAATTGTTCCTTAAAATACGAGCGGATATCTTCGATGTGCGCCCGGTATTCTTCCATGTTTTCACAAACCAATTCGAGTGCTTTGGCCATGCCCACGATGCCGTAGAGGTTCTCTGTGCCTGCCCGCATATTTCGCTCCTGCGACCCGCCGTCGATGTATGGTTTTAGCATCGCCTCGCTGTTGATGTAAATAAAGCCGCATCCTTTCGGCCCGTGAAATTTATGAGCACCTCCGGAGAGAAAGTGAATCCTGGTTTTGGAAACGTCGATCGGAAGGTGACCGATCGTCTGTACGGTATCGGAATGATAGTAAGCGCCGTATTGCTCGCAAAGTCCGGAAATACGCTCCATATCAGACAAAGTACCGATTTCGTTGTTGGCATGCATCAGGGAAACAAGCGTTTTTCCTTCTGACCTGGTTTGGAGCAAGTTCTCCAGTTGATCGTAATCGAGTCGCCCCATTTCATCGACGTCCAGCATTTCTATTTTAACACCCTGCTTTTGCACGGTGTCCAGAGAATGCCCGACACAGTGGTGCTCGATTTTGGAACTGATAATCCGGCGTACGCCCAAATCACGGACGGCGCACTTGATGGCCATATTGTTGCTTTCGGTACCACCGGAGGTGAAGAAAATTTCCCCGATAGACGCTCCCAGATAACCCGCTATTTTTTTTCGGGCTTCCTCTATTTTGGCCCTCACTTGACGGCCACAGGCATGAATGGAAGATGGGTTGCCGTATAGTTCCCGCATACAATTGGTCATTACTTCGACGACTTCATCGCTGAGTGGGGTGGTGGCGGCGTTGTCAAGATAGATTCTGTTGCTCACTTGCTGATGTCTTTTTTTCCAACACAGGTAAGTTGCCTGATTGGTTGATTAATTAATGGTTAGGTAGTTTAAAAGTTGTTTGGCTATGGGAGTATATCTGCAAAAGTAGAAATTCTTTCAAGCCTGATGAAAAAAAGCGGCATTTCTTGCTGCTTACCGCTGTTTTTATTCCTTTGATATTAGTCCGGCAGGAATGGTTTTCAGAAAGTCACATTAATTGCCGAAAGCATATACAGGCCTCTTCGCTGGTCATTTGATGGCTTCAACGTAGAGGGTTGGCACAGTCATTTTCAATTCCCCGTCCCATTTGGCCTGCTCGTTCAAATTGGCTTCCAGACGTTGGAAAAATGCCGGTTGATTGTCAGGAGGTACGATCTTTTTCCAGTCGGGCAAGAATCCCATTACAATCAGCAAATGATTCAAAAAAGCCGTGCCATCCACGAAGCGCAACTGAAAACGGCCCCGGATCAATTTAGTAATGGAAAAGCCGGCC
>JBFIJS010000881.1:0-1937 GCA_041600595.1 Saprospiraceae bacterium
CCAGCTTAAATTTCTGGGCAGCCGATTTATTCAAATCCCAAAGGTGAACATTGGTGCTGGCTTCTTTCCCCCCTCCGGATACATCAATAACAAAATCGTCCCGCAGTTTCGAAAGGATATACCAGTAGCCTTCACCGGCGTACTGAAATTGAAACAATTGATTGTCCGTAGCATAATTGCCCCCGACAATCAGGTTGGCGCCTGTCTGCGGGCTCGCATGCTCGATGTCCAGGACAAGGTCGTTGCTCAGGGCAGAAATAATAGTGTAGTATTCACCTTCGGTAAATTGAGCCTGGACATTTTGCCCGATGACCAGAAAGAAAAGTAGAAAAGCAAACGCCCATTTTTGCGGCGAGGTTGATGTTGTTTTCATTTGGAAATAGTTTTTGTCAAAGAATTCTGTCTGCACTTTTTGATAATGTAAAGATCAGAGAAATTGCTTCCGTAGGCTCGCACATATCTTGCAAGTCTTAGCACATATCTCCCGGATACCTTCTTTTATAGAATTAAAAGTGGTTTCGTAGTTTTTCGTGATTTAAAAATATCTCCTGAACTTAGACAGAAAAATGTGGGGGTAAAAGGGTAGGGAAGCGCCTGGCCGGGACTTGTTTCCAAGGAAATATTTTAGCGGCAGACCGGCTCATTTCCCTGAACGAATCCGGTACCGGACCGAGTCGATCATCAGTATCAGGCCGGCCATTAATACGAACAGGCTAAAGGTGCCAAAGCCAAACCACTGCCAGAATGGTGGTTCGCTTTGTTTGAAAAGGGAGGCTTCCGCAAACAGGCAGAGTCCACTCCCGAATAAGAGGATACCGAGGGTGCCTTGAATAAACCAACGTCTGTAATCTGGATTTTGAAACATACGCTTAACTGTTTATCGGTGAGGTGCCGGACAAAAAATCGAATGTTTTAGGCCTTGAAATATGCCCGGTAGATTTTTTTACGGGGGTAGAACCCGGCGTAGATCGCCGGATATAACAACGCGGTCAGCAATTTATTCGAACCCGCAAAAGTCATATCATCTACGATACAGGATTTTTGCTCCGAAACTTTCTGTACTACATGGCGGTGCCGCCAGTAGGAGAGGGGAAACGGCAACTGTACCCCTTCGTCGACAAACCAGGCTTCCTGCTCGTTTTCTCCGTGCTCCGTGATGTGGCTGACCCACTCGGCTTTTATCGGGCTGTTGAAACGAATATGCACCTTATCGCCTTTTTTTGAACCCGTAAACGCCACGATCTCCATGTTTGCTCCGGCGGGTTTGAGGGCCTCAAACAGTGCCCGGTCAAATTTTTTCATGACCTCTTTGTAATGTCCATCGACCATCGTTTTTATCTGAATATTCTTCATTGCACTCATGTATTTTGCTTTCCAAACAGGTAAAATATTGATTGGTTGTGAAACGGAGGAGTCATCTTCCCTGGCAGCCAGATTAAGATTTAGCCAAAAATTACCAACAGCGAATTGTGGGATCAAAAAGTCAGCATCCGTCAAAGCACTTCGGCCACCGTGAAAATACTGCCCCCGACGAAGATCAGGTCCCGTTCGCCGGCCTTGCGTTTGGCTGACGCCAGGGCCCTGTTGACGGAAGTGTATGTTTTACCCCTTAATCCAAAAACGGCCGCTTTTTGCTGTAGCTGCGTGGCCTCTAATCCTCTGGGAATGTTTGCTTTGGCAAAATAATACGTGGCGTCATCGGGTAGGAGAGAGAAGAGTTTGTCGTGCGTTTTGTCGGAAACGACCCCCAATACAAAATGTAAATGATCGTATTCCAGTTGGCCCAGGGCCAGCATCGCCTGTCGGATGCCATCCTCGTTGTGCGCACTGTCAACCAGTACCCTCGGCTGCATACTGAGGTAATCCCAGCGGCCGATAAAACGGCTTAATGCTCTCAGTTCGGAAAAACCTTTGCTGACAGCTTTGGGCAAATCAGG
>JBFIJS010000882.1:0-1934 GCA_041600595.1 Saprospiraceae bacterium
ATTTCGGCGGAAAGCTCAATGGGGGTGTAAAATTTATCCTTGACCCTGATCTTCACTAAACTTTCCGTATCGTCGTCAATGATCTGGTAACCAAAATATTGTGCGTATTCCTCAATGTCGCCGAAAGACTTACCCATCAGACGTTTGACGGAATAAATGGTGTTTTGCGGATCGGCCACTAACCTTGCTTTGGCCGCTTCGCCTACAACAATACCCCCTTCCGGAGAAAAATATACAATGGAAGGAACAAGGGTGTTTTTGCCGTCTTTACCTTTAACGGCGTAGGCTTTACCATCTTTAACATAGGCTACCAGGGAGTTGGTAGTTCCTAAATCAATGCCTATGATCTCGTTGCCAGTATCTTTTTTTTCTGCTTTTCCTTCTTTAAGGTTGATTGATATTTTAGCCATAATGGTTTATTCTGTCGTGTTGGTTTTGGGGGCGAATATCCTTATTTTTTGAATTTTAGAACAATGGAACGGTTAAAGGAATGGAAACAGGTAAAATGAATAATCGTTGAGGAACCTTCCTGAAACTTCCCGGAAATCCAAAGGAACAGCCAAAACCAAGGATGTATGGGCCGGCCCCTGACCAATCCAGTTCGTGGTAAACAGTATTTAACCCGATCCGGTGCAGAGCAAAATGAAACCGAATCCGATGCAAGGATTGGCTGAATACCAAATGCATAAGGCACTGACTTCGTATTTAATAAGGATGGTCGCATAGAATGTTGATATCAGGTTGATCAGGGTTGATACTATGGCAAAACCTTATCAACTCTCAATATGATTACCTGTAAAATATCAATGCTTGCTATCCTCCTTACTTATTGGTTGATACTTTACTATTTTTGCCATTCGTTTTTTCTGATTATGTTTCCAAACAAAATAAAACCCAGCAACCTCCTTCTTTTCCGACTGCTGGTACCAGCTTATGGCCGTCTTTTCTCATCATAAGCCGGCTCCGGAAGAGGAGGATTGAACCCAATCGTTGCGGCTCATTCGATCTGCCTAACCACCAAACCAATGAAAAGGGATGTTTGCCCGATGATGGTTTTGGGTAACGGTTTTACTTTAAAACAGATCAAGGAGTACAATGCTCTGTTTTTCATGGTTTTAAATTGCGGGGCCGCTCTGTTGCTGACAAGTAAAGTGAAAGAACCGGCCAACTGCGTTAAATGGAGAAGAAAGCAATTTTTCGAGTCGACACACTAAAATTATTTTATGAAAAAAATCACGACACTATTTTGTCTGACTTTACTGGCGTTTGGCGCAACTGCTCAAAACGGCAAGTGGGAGTTGGGGGGATATATTGGCTACGCCAATTATCTGGGAGACCTGGTCGAACCCTCTTTTACTTTCGACCAGTCGAGCCTGGCGGGCGGTCTGCTACTTCGGTACCAACTTCTGGATCAGTTGCAAATTCGTTCGAATCTGGTGGTTGGAAAGCTGAAAGGTGATGATGAAAATTACAACAACAACCGTATCCGGGCCGCTAAATTCACAACAGGTTTTACCGAACTGACCCTGATGGGAGAATATGAATTTTTCAAAATAAACCGCAATGGTTCGTCTTTGCTGGAAAAAATTTCCCCTTATGCCTTCCTGGGAATCGGCTTTGACCTGCTCGATCTGGATTTTGAAATCGGATCCAACACACCTGAAGCAATGGCAGACATCCGGCATTTGAAGTCGGATATCATCCCCGTCCTGCCATTGGGTGGAGGCGTTAAATATGCGGTTTCCAAAAATATCACAGTCGGTCTGGAGCTGGCTGTCCGCCTGACATTTTCGGACTATCTGGACGGTGTGTCACAGTCGGGTGACCCCACCAATGACGATGTGTATTTCTCCGGAGGCGTTTCGGTAGCCTACCTTTTTGGCAATAATGATATGGACAATGATGGCATCGTTGATCGAAAAGATGCGTGTCCC
>JBFIJS010000883.1:0-1933 GCA_041600595.1 Saprospiraceae bacterium
ATGATTAAATGGTACAACCTGCCCGACACCCCTTCCAACGACCGTTGGTTGGTTTTTACCGTATATGCGGCGGCCTTGTCGATTGGGGTCCACTTGTTGAGCTTGCTGACCTTCCCTGCTCTGGCCTTGTTTTATTATTTTAAAAAATACCAGAAACATACATTCATGGGCATGGCCGTTGCGGCTGGTGCCGGTGGCGTTGCGATTGTGGCCATCCAGAAACTGGTGATTACCGGGATCGCCGAAATGTGGAAAACCATGGAGATCCTCATGGTCAACAGCTTTGGCTTGCCGTTTCACTCCGGCCTGGTGCCTACTTTGCTGATCATTGCGGCGATTTTCTTTTTCAGCCTGCGTTGGGCACACCAACGCAACCACGGCATTGCCCAAATGATCATCGTTTCGGCCATGATGTGTATGGTTGGATTCTCAACGATCGGGGTCATCCTGGTTCGTGCCAATGCTGACCCGCCAATCAATATGAACCGACCTTCCGATCCGATCCGTCTGCTCTCCTACGTCAACCGCGAGCAATACGGGGAACGGCCACTGTTGTACGGACCAAACTTCGACGCACAGCCAATCGATAACGAAATCGAAAAGCGCTATGGTCAGGTGGTAAAAATGGATAATGGTAAAGAGGTGCACCGCTACGAATACACCGACGAAAAGCTCTCTTATAAATACCGCAACAGTGACAAGGGTTTCTTTCCCCGTATGGGCGATGATTCACAGGGCCGGCCCGAAAAGTACCGGCAATGGATCAACAAACCCAACGGACCGCTGACTTTTTTCGACAATATAAAATACCTCGTCCGCTACCAGTTTGGCTGGATGTACTGGCGCTATTTTGCCTGGAACTTCATTGGTCGCCAAAATGGCGAGCAAGGCCAGTATGAGTGGGATAAAAAAAGCGGACACTGGGAGTCCGGGATAAAGTTTATCGATGAGGCCCGCCTGTACAACATGGACAAGCTGACCGACACCATGAAAAACCACCGGGCCCGCAATCACTATTATTTCCTGCCATTTATCTTTGGCCTGATCGGCCTTTTGTATCACTACAAAAAGCGGCCGAAGGAGTTTGTGGGGCTGCTGGCTCTGTTTATCATTACCGGTATCGGGATCATCGTTTACTCCAACCAGCCTCCGAGCGAGCCCCGCGAACGGGACTACGTGTTGGTCGGGTCCTTTTTCACTTATTGTATCTGGATCGGATTTGCGGTGCTGGCCCTGTTCGATTTCCTGAAAGATAAAATGGGCGGCGTTCCCGCTGCTGGCCTGGCATCGTTGCTGATAATGATCGCTCCGGCCCTGATGGGCTCAGAAAACTGGGACGATCACAGCCGGGCGGGTCATACCGGATCCCGGGACTATGCTTCCAACTTTTTGGAAAGCTGTGAGCCCAACGCCATCATTTTCACCTACGGTGACAACGATACTTACCCCTTGTGGTACGCCCAGGAAGTGGAGAATATCCGGACCGATGTGCGGGTTGTCAACCTTTCCCTGATCCAGGTGGATTGGTACATCAACCTGTTGCGCCGCAAGATCAACGACAGTCCGCCGGTAAAGCTGACCATTCCTGCCGAAAGTTACCGGGGCAAATTGCGAAACGCCGTTTTCCACTACGACCCCGAAGACCGGAACCAGCGCCTGAATGCCGTCGATGTACTGCGGTTCATCGGGGAAGACCACGAGCTGAAAGCAGCGGGCGGACGTACCCTGGAGAGCTTCCTGCCGACCAAAAATATCTATCTGCAAATAGACAGCACCAAAGCCGTGCAAACAGGTAGTTACGACCCGGCCGACAACCTCGGTTTCGTCAGTCAGATACCATTGAAAATGCCCGGCCGCCAATATATTACCAAAGATGAACTGGCAATCCTGGATGTCATTGCTTCCAATATCAATGACCGGCCAGTGTATTTTG
>JBFIJS010000884.1:0-1931 GCA_041600595.1 Saprospiraceae bacterium
CTTGTCTCCATATTCTGATGTATTCACCACTTCCCATTGGTACCTCTCCGGTGAGTTCTTCCTCTCCGAACAATTGTCCGTTCGGCCGGAAGCCTTTTACAATGTGCACGGTGACTATATCCGGATCTTTCGGTTTGAAAATGAACGATTTATCGAAGCGAGGAACTGGCGTTTCCAGTTTGGATTGAGCTACTATTATTGAGCCGCATCCGGATTTTTTAATTAAACCAGTCCGATCATTTTCATTTCTCAGACCTATCCCTATCTTCGCAGCTGAAAATTGGTGGCGGGCAAACCGATGCCTGCCTTAAAAGGGAACCCGGTGTAAATCCGGGGCAGTCCCCGCTGCTGTAAGCTTCTTTTAGCAAATTGGACCGACGATATCCGCCGATCCGTTTTTCGCTAAAAAACTTTCTGACATAATGCCACTCGGAGTCATTGCAGGGTTCTTCTGTCAATAGTAGATGGAACAGAGCTCAACCCGGGGAAGGCGTCAGCAAGAAAATGAAGTGAGCCAGAAGACCTGCCAGTTTTTATATTCATTCACGGAGGCTTTCGGGTGAAAAGCCGGGATGAAACGTAGCTGGCAAGCTTGGTTTTCCCGGGTACCCGGGCCCTGACCGAATCTTTCTTACCAGCAGTGGCCATTCCTACCTGCGTTTCTGCCTGTCTTTCCCCTACCCGCTTCGCAAATACCGGCAGCATCCTTTGTACTTTTTTTCTCAACATATACCCGGCTTCCCGAAACGAACGGCTATGCACTGGAGCATCCTGCTGACTTTGTTTGTGTTGTCGGCCTCGTCGGTGTGGAGCCAAACCGCCACCAACCACAGTCGCAACGATACCATCCGGCAGCTACAGGTAGTTGAAATAACAGCTACCCCGATCCGGCATCAGACGACCGGGCAACGCACCGATACCTGGGATCGGGCACAACTGCGCTCTTTTGCTGCCAACAACCTGGGCCAATTGCTGTCGATGCAAAGTGGTCTGTTCATAAAAAGCTATGGCCTGGGCAGTTCGGCAACCAGCTCCCTGCGGGGTGGCAGTGCCGGGCATACGCAGGTCATCTGGAATGGCCTCCCGGTCCAGAATCCGATGCTGGGACAATTGGATTTTTCACTGATCCCCGTCGGTTTGGTGGATGAGGTCTCCATAGCCTACGGAGGCAACACCGCTACCTGGGGCAGCGGGGCCATTGCCGGTACTGTTTTTTTGGAAAATAAACCGGAAGAACAACCGGGCCTTTCCATCAGCACGAGGAGCGAAACCGGCAGTTTCGGGTGGTGGGACCAGCAAGTAAAAGTCCAATATGCAAAAGGCGGCGTCCGGCAGGCACTCCGCTATTTTCACCAGCAGGCCACCAATGATTTTAGTTACACTGTAAGCCCTTCCCTACCGGAAAGAAAACAGACCCACGCCGCTTTGCGACAGGACGGATTGCTGCACGAAATGTATTGGGATATCGCCCCCCGGCAACACCTCACCACCCACGTCTGGCTCCAGCAAACCGACCGGGAGTTGCCACCCCGCACTACTCAAAATCGCAGCCTGGCTGTACAATCCGACCGGTTTTTCAGAACGGCCGTCAATTGGAAGAGAACCGGCAACCTGGGAGTGCTCTCTGTCAGGGGCGGTCTTTTCCGGGAAGAACAGGGATACACCGATCCGTTGGCTGGTCTTGATACGGAAAATAATTTCTGGAAAGCCATTGGAGAAGTCGATCAGACCTGGCGTATTTCCCCCAACCAACAACTGCAAACAGGCATCAATCACACCTGGCTACAGTCGGCGGCCGGTGCTTACGGGCGATCCCGGCAGCAAAACCGAAGTTCTGCCTTTTTGCTTTTTCGGCAAAAATGGGGAAAATGGGAAGGCCAGTTGAACGCACGCCAGGAATTGGTGGACGGCAACCTCGCACCCATTGTACC
>JBFIJS010000885.1:0-1929 GCA_041600595.1 Saprospiraceae bacterium
ATCCCCCAGAGCCTCAAAAAATTCAAGTCTTACAGGATACAGCTTTTCTGCCTCCAGGTAAAGAGCCTCGGTGTACTCATTGGTACCCTGACCGAACCATTTATCGATGATTAATTGATCGTTGATCCAGAGCCGGCTGCCGTCATTGGTGATCAGGTGGAATTGGATGGTATCCGTGAACAGCGGCTGAATATAACCCTCCCACCGGATCAGAAAATAATCCTCTCCCAGGTATTCGGCGTTGGGAGTACCAAGTCCCCAGTCAAAATCAATGACCGGATCAAGGCGCTTCAGGTAGTGAGGCATTTGAAAAGTAAAATTTTTCAGCGGATCGTCGTAATAGGTGCCGATGAGTCCCTGCCCTTCGGCCAGGGCCTGTACGCCCCGGTACGTTGCGATCAGATTAAAGTCATCTTCGGGAGCATCGAAGCCTATCTGATGGCTCGATTCGCCGGTATTCCACCCGGAAAAAACGTAAAGCGAATCCTCCGAGACTGCCGTCTGGGGAACGCTGATATCGTGAATAACTCCGACCACGGAACGAAAAGAGTAAGGTGCATCAGCAAAACTCCCATTGACATCGACTGGCAGCCCGGGAGGAACAGTGCTGACAGACACAGTCGATTTCTGAGGATATACCAGGCGGGTCGTTGTTTTTGCGAGGCCGGCGGTGTCCCGGGCGGTTAGATTGATGCGAAACCAGACATTCTCGGCGACCTCTCCGTTTTTGGCGATCGGAAAGGAGCCTGCCTCTATGCCTGCTGCCGGACCGTAAGCGGGGTGGGTGTGGTTGTCGTGGTGGAAATCTATTTTCCAGACAAAGCGACCAGGCTCTAAAGGTCCTTCCTCCTGGTCGAAAGCTGTTCCCGAAAAAAATAATGTATCACCGGCTTTGTACAAAAGACCCTCGGCGGGAGACAAAATTTCTACCGTGGGTCGCTGGTTGGCAGTGACCATCAACATCGCCGACGAGGTCGTATCACTGCCCTCGCTGTTGGCGACGATACATCGCACCATGCTTCCACTATCGGCCAGGATTGTATTTTCAAAATTGATAAAGGGGGCATTCGGGCTGCTGATATCGATACCGTTTAGCTGCCACTGGTAGGTAAACGGTCCGGCCCCGGATACGTCTATTTCGAAAAGAGCTGACTCTCCGACCGAAACCAGGATGTCTCTGGGTTGCACCGCAACAAAGGGAGCATCGTTGCCGGTATAAAATATTCTCCACAAAGAGCCATTGGTGGAAGTGGTATTATCTTCGTCCGAACCATCCCCAAAACCGGCCCGGGCCAGGTAGTAAAGTGTCCCATCGGGGGCCACCAGAAGGTGGAGGGGCCGGTTGATGTCTGTGGCAAATTCTGCAATTTCCCCGGTTGCCGGTTGCAGGGTCATGATCTTGCCATTACAATAGTCGGCGTAAAATAACTTGTCCCAGTAGGCCATGGGAAAAGTTTGCTGTTCGGCCTGGTAGGTTGTCAACCCAACGGCGGCGCAGCCCTCGTCGTGGTCGTAAAAGTACAGCGGAGCCTGGTAGTTGGCAGGCGGCAGCTGATCCTGGTAATTGCCCTCCAGCATGGGCCAGCCGTAATTTTTTCCCGGAAAAATTTCGTTGATCTCTTCAAATCGGTGGCTGCCGACGTCGGTTGTAAACAGCCGGTTGGTACCCTTTTCATAAAACATGGCAAAAGGGTTGCGATGGCCCAAGGACCAGATCGACCGGTATTTACCAGAGGTTTGGTTGTAAAATGGGTTGTCCGCTGGAATACTGCCGTCCTTATTGATCCGTAAAATTTTTCCCAGCAAGGAATCAAATGCTTGCGGAGCGTTGATGCTGCGGCCATCTCCGGTGGCGATAAAGAGGGTTCCGTCATCGGCAAATGCCAGGGCTCCGGCATTGTGATTGGGACCTTCGAGAGCATCCAGTTC
>JBFIJS010000886.1:0-1926 GCA_041600595.1 Saprospiraceae bacterium
CCGTATTGAAATGGATCAGCGAGGGAGCCCAAAACAATTGACAGTTATAGCGCCACCTCCCCAATTTCAAAAGATTAAACAATCAATCGTTTTTTTAAATAATAAATGATGAAAAAGCAATTTCCAATCCTTTCCAGTTTCCTGCTGATAACTCTGATGGCTATCATTTTCTGCCCGCCCGTATTCAGCCAGGAGGCCGAAACTCCCGAAAAGGACCTGCGCCCGGTGAAGAATCTTTTCGATGGCATCTGGATCATTGACAACCAGACCGCGTTGGTGCCTTTCAAGGGAACTTTTGAATTTGATATCCAACACCGGTTCGGACTTTGGAAAAACGGCTTCGATGACCTTTTTGGGTTGTATGCCTCCTCCAATATCCGCCTTGGATTTAATTACGTGCCAATTGACCGGCTCCAAATTGGCTTTGGTCTGACTAAAACCAATATCACCTGGGATTTCAACGCCAAGTACGCATTGATCCAGCAAGCCAGGTCGGGGGGATCCCCGGTTGCGGTTACGTATTTTGTAAATACGGCCATTGATACCCGAGATCAAGCTGTGGGTAAATTTGCCAATAGCTCCGATCGTTATTCCTACTTCCATCAATTGATGGTCGCCAGGAAATTTTCGGACAAACTTTCCTTACAGGTGGCCGGCAGCTTGTCCCATTTCAACGCGGTGGAGGCTTATTTAACCGAAAACAACGAGGAGGAAGGCAAACTAAAAAATGACCATATCGCATTGGCACTGTCCGGAAAGTACAAAGTGGGAGCCTGGGTCAATATCATCGCCAATGTCGACTTGCCGGTGACCAGCCACAACCTGGAAGAGGTCAATCCTGCCTCCAACATCTCTTTTGGTATCGAGATGACTTCCAGCTCGCATCAGTTTCAGGTGTTTTGCGGTAACTTTTACAGCATAACCCAGCAACGCAATAATGTATTCAACCAAAACAGCTTCGGGGATGGAGATATCCTGATTGGATTCAATATCACCCGCCTTTGGAATTTCTAAAATAATCGGTCTACAGTTGAGGTGATTAAGACAGTTAAGCTCAACCACCTTAACTAAATCAAACTTTACAAGAATGAGTAAGTCAAAAAACTCCCGCCGAAAGTTCCTCTCACTTGCCCTCACGGGAAGTGCTGCCCTGGCCACCGGAAAAGTGGTCGCTCAGGAAACTGCTGACACAGGTGAAAAGATAAAAATGCTCACACCCGATGGCCAATTGGTAGAGGTGGATAAATCTGTTTTGGATCAGGTTGCTGACCGTCAAAAAGTAAACAACAAAGACATCTTTAAATGGGTACACCCTGAGCGGGAAGAGTAAGTGACCCCTTGCTTTTTCTCCCTGACACCTTTCATTTTCAAACTTTTATCATGCAAAATTCTGGTAAACAAGCGGACAACGATCGCCGTGATTTCCTCAAATTAACTGTCATCGGCACGGCTGCAGCTGCCTGTGGAAGTGCATTCTGCTCCTGCAGTGGCCAACAGTCGGACAATACCGGCGGCGAAAAAGTTAAGCTGTTATCGCCTGATGGCGAAATGGTAGAAATTGACAAGAAACATGTCAAACAAGTCCATAAGACCTGTGGCGTTTCTACGGAGGAAGCCCGCAAAGGTATTCCTGGCAGAAAATTCGTCATGGTCGTTGATTTGGCCAGGTGTAAAAATGCCCGAAAATGCATCACTGCCTGCCAAAAAATGCATCACCTGCCAGAGGAAAAGGAATGGTTACAAGTGAAACTCATGATGGATAGCCCCGATGCTGCTCCCTATTGGTTTCCAAAAACCTGTTTCCACTGCGACAACCCACCCTGCGTAAAAGTTTGCCCCGTTGATGCCACTTTTAAGCGGCAGGACGGTCTGGTGCTCATCGACAGCGATCGTTGTATCGGGTGCAAGTTCTGTATGGCTGCCTGC
>JBFIJS010000887.1:0-1925 GCA_041600595.1 Saprospiraceae bacterium
TGGCAATTTTAATGACTGCACAAAGTACTTAAATTAAGTGTACAAAGAGCGTTTTGGGGAATAATAAAAGCGTCCGCCTGATTCAAGGGCTGACCATTCCCTCCAAAAAAATAAACAAATGAACAAAAGAGATTTTCTCAAAAACATGGCCTTGCTAGGCACCGGAGGATCCACCCTGTTTCAACAACTGGATCTATGGGTAGATGCTATCGCTCATTTGCCCGCAGCAGAAGTAGCTAAAGACGAAGATTTTTGGGCCAACATCCGCAGCGGGTATCGCCTGAAACCCGATTACATCAACCTGGAGAACGGCTATTACTGCTTTGTGCCGCAGGAAACGCTGGAAAATTACATCCACCACATTCGGGAAATAAATTACCAGGGGTCTTATTATATGCGGACGGCTCAATGGGACAATAAATGGGCGATGCAAGAAAAACTCGCTGAACATGCCGGCTGCACGGCTGAAGAATTGATCATTACCCGTAATACCACGGAGTCGTTGGATCTGATCATTGCCGGGTTTCCCTGGGAAAAAGGCGACGAAGCCGTGATGGCTGAACAGGACTATGGCGCTATGCTCAATATGTTTGACCAGGTGGCCAAACGCCACGGTATTATCAATAAAAGAGTTTCCGTGCCGCTCCATCCCAAGAGCGATGAAGAAATCGTGGAGCTGTATGCCAACGCCATCACACCTAAAACCAAATTGTTGATGGTTTGCCACATGGTAAATATCACCGGGCACATTTTACCTGTCAGAAAAATATGTGATATGGCACACCGCAGAGGAGTGGAGGTAATGGTGGACGGTGCGCATGCCTTCGCCCATATCAATTTCAATATCAAAGATCTTGATTGTGACTACTATGGTACCAGCCTGCATAAATGGTTGAGCGTTCCGCTGGGAGCCGGGATGTTATATGTTAAAAAAGAAAAAATATCTAAAATATGGCCGTTGTTCGCCGAATGGAACAAGGACGACCACGATATCCGGCGATTGAACCATACGGGAACGCACCCGGTTCACACCGATTTGGCCGTTGGTAATGCACTGGAGTACTACTATAAAATAGGGCCGGAAAGAAAGGAAGAGCGCCTGCGCTATTTGCAAAACTATTGGACCAGTCAGGTACGGGATTTACCTCATATTATTCTAAATACACCTGCTGATCGTCATCGCGCTTGTGGCATCGCCAACGTTGGGGTGAAAAATATGCCGCCTAAAGACCTGGCGAATGTTTTATTGGAAAAATACCGGATATGGACCGTGGCTATTGATGGGGCAGGGGTGCATGGCTGTCGCATCACGCCCAATATTTATACGACCACGAAGGAGTTGGATAAATTGGTGGAGGCCCTGAAAGCATTCATCTAAGTGAGGTGGAGAAAAATATAAGTGTAAATAGCTGATTTACAATATATTAAATTCTTTTTTTCTTGATGAAAAAAGAAGCAATAAAAATCAAGGCTTTTTTGAAATGCCTGAAAATTGGTTCCTATCTCGTATCAAACAAATCACACTCAATGTCCTTCATCGTCGTTCAGATCATACAGTGGTTTTCTTTTTTAGCTTTTCCCTCAGTCCATTTTCTTAACGGTGTTTCAAAAATGCGGACGTCAATGGGCTGAAAATCAAATCTTTAGATTGTTGTAAAAAAGAATCCCGAATTTTTGGGTAATTCCAAAAATTCGGGATGACTCATTTTTACTGATCGGCAGTAAAGCCTAAACGATGGCTGCACTTTTACCAACCCGCGGCACCGTTGCCTCGGGAAAACTCAAGTGCTTCAGTATCTTGTAATGCTTCTTTAAAGCCACCCAAAAACTTGGGTTTTCCTGGTATTCGATACCGTAGTCATCACAGGTCTCTTTCAGAATTTTAGTCAGCGCCGGATAATGAACATGGCATACCTGCGGCAAAA
>JBFIJS010000888.1:0-1919 GCA_041600595.1 Saprospiraceae bacterium
CGCACTTCCACCGGATGGACATTTGACCTACATGGTCAGGGCACTGAAGTTGGAGCATTCGGGAAGCGGGTCTTACTGGAATCTGAGTCTGGGGGTGATGGATACTATCAGTTTTAGCTTTGTCAGTGCAACGGCATCAGCATTGGAAACACTGGTCCGTATTTACCCGAATCCGGCCAGCAGTGTGGCTACCATTGAGTGTCCGCCGGCCTGGGGAAAGCTAACCTTGCGCGTATCGGATGCAAATGGCAGGTTGTGTTTTCAACGGGAGATCAGACACCTGGATCATATAGATTTGGGAGGGCTGCCAACAGGCATTTATTTTTTTGAAATAAATAATGGTCGGGGAGTTTCACTGAGAAAACAAGTGATGGTAGAGAGATGACCGGCTTGCCACAGCTTTTTCAACGGTCAGCGTGAACGTGAAATCACCCGGAATCAACGACCATTGGCGCTTTTCTTATTTTATTGAAAAATTATTTGCCGCTTTGCATGTCATTGATTTTTTTACCTACTATTTGATGGGCAGTAGTTCCCACGGCCAAGTGGTTGATTTCCCTGTCACAATTAATGGCTGGATTCGATTGTATTAGTCGTCAGCTATTTACCTGCAGGTCCTAAACCCTTACCTTTGTAGTGCTTACAGCGATTTTCAATGACGCTTCTTTTCCCTTTGTAAGCTTTTCCTCTCATCATAACGGCTACTGGTAAACAGGAATGTTTTGCCAATTTATATTGATAATCAAATGTTTATCAACGGTCATTCCTTTTGCCGGCAACAGTTGCTCACAAGAAACTTATTTAATTGACTTAAAATATTCCCCCCTGTTCAACTTACATTATTAAAAGTAACTATCACAAAATGAAGAAATCTTTACTTCACGTATTACTCCTTCTGGGGGGGCTGACTTCCTATGCAAACACAAATCCAACAGCCAACGAGCTGTATCCAACGGGAGCATTCCTGACTTTGGAACTCCTGGATGAAACTTACAACACCTGCGAGTCGGATCAGCTTTGTTCGAATGTTTCTGATAACGACCTCATTCCTGCCGGGGCCAATTACGCCCTGACCAACCTACCAACAGAAGGACTTTTAACCTTTCAGCAGAATGGATCCTTTTGTTATGTTCCTGCCAAAGTGGGGACTTTTTCTTTTTCCTACCAAATCTGTGAGGACACCCCGGTCAGTTCGGGCCCCGAAATTTGTGAGGGTAAAATCAAACAAATGACCGTGCAGTACCTCGGCCAGGCGGCCAGTGCTACCGTTGATATTTATGGAAAAAACAACGGTCCGCTGATCGCCAGTTTTACCGGTGTCAATAATGGTGACTTCCTGGAAATTGATGCTACCGGATTGCTGAGCGGCTCGGCTGCGACGGAGTGGTCCTTCTTTGTCAATGGCAGCCTGGATGCCAAAATCCATACTTCCTGCTCGGTCGACATCCTGGGGAAAACCTACGGCAGCTTTTATGTCGCCGCTTATACGGATGGAAAAGGCAATGTCAATACGACTACCGGTGTCGATTGCAAAACGGCAACCGCAACCATCGTTGTAAACAGTTGCGGAGGAGGTACTTTCGAACTGAACGATGAGAGCTACGAACTCTGCGTGTCGGACGATGACCTCTGCAACGATGTGTCAGTCAACGATGTGCTGCCGGTTGGGGGCACTTACGAATTACTTTCCGGCCCGGCAGAGGGTTCCCTGACTTTATCCGGAGATGGCACATTCTGTTATATTCCTGTGAAACAAGGAACTTACGAATTCGAATATCAGATATGCGAAAGCACAACGGTTGGTTCGGGCCCCGAAATTTGTGAGGGTAAGATCCAGCAAATGACCGTGCAGTACCTCGGCCAGGCGGCCAGTGCTACCGTTGATATTTATGGAAAAAACAACGGTCCGCTGATCGCCA
>JBFIJS010000889.1:0-1909 GCA_041600595.1 Saprospiraceae bacterium
GTCGTATTTGCCCTGTCGGCCCTGGGCAGTCTGTACCTGTATTTGTTGCGGTTCAAATCGGGTGGTACGTTGTTGAATGTCGAATATGACTTTCAAAAAGGGGATCGTTTTTTTGATAAATTCATGCGGGTGGCGGCTGGTTTTGGGAAACGGGATCTGTTTGCGCTGATTTTCTTTGGTCTGGGCATCATCGGGCAAATGCCGATGGCGTTGGGATACGTTGCCATCATGGCATTTTTTGTATTTGTGTTTTCCGTACAGGCGCATTTTAGCGCAGCGAAAAAAAGAAGCTTGGGCATAAAAAAATGATGTATTCATCGACCTTATGTAGAAATTTTTGTTGGGAAAGCCGGAAGTCGTCACCGAAAAAATCCGGCGATTTATTTAAATAAATGTACAGGACAGGGAATATCACTTCAATGAATAGTAGCAAAACAACAAAGAATGGGGCCGCTCCCAAAAGCCCTGAAATTGTTTTGCCAAAGATCACGATCATTTCGAGTGAACGCTACCCCCACCACGATACCAACACCCAGCAGGTTGTCAAAAATGCCAGTGCCCTGCACGAGGCCGGCGTTCCCGTTGAATTGGTGATTCCCTCCCAGGCCCGGGGGACTTCTGCTGAAAAATTAAGTTTAAATGAAGCTATTTGCGATTATTACAACATCCCGGAAGGCCTGAAAATACGAGTGTTTAAGTTGGTTCCGGCCAGCGATTACCGTTTTGAGAAATTTTTCCATTCCATATTTTCCACCTTGCAAGCTATTTTCCGGAAGGAGGTGGAAGTCATTTACACCCGCAACCGGACCTCCGCTCTGATCTCTTTTCTTTTTGGAAAATGCCTCGTTTTTGAAACCTATCGTCGCCTGGGCGATGAGTCTCCCCGCATCATGCGCTGGCTGGCCAGGCGGTCGCACCGGCCGTCTTTCATCGGAATGGTGCTGCACAGCCAGGTGTCGGCCGAATCCATGCAGCGGGTTGGTTTTCCGAAAGAAAAACTGTTCGTGCTGCACAATGGCTACGACCCGACAGATATGCAGCCTGTCCTGTCAAAAGCCGCAGCGAGGCAAAAATTGAAGCTGTCCCCATCGGCGCCATACATTGTTTACACCGGGAATATGCAGCAGAACAAGTGCATTGAAATATTGCTGGATATTGCCGTTCATTTGCCGGAGGTAAAATTTTTGTTGGTCGGTGGCCGGGAAGAAGATTTGGAGCGCCTGCGTCAATATGGCCGGCAAATCGGCCTTGGCGACAATGTGGTTTTTACCGGCCGCCTCCCGATCTCGGTCGTTTCGGAGTACCTCTATGCCGCCGACGTGTTGATTATTCCACCCGTTTCGGCACCGCTGGAAAAATTTGGCCGGACGGTTTTGCCCTTTAAAATTTTTCCCTACCTGGCCGCCGGCCGGCCCATCGTTGCGCCCGATCTGGCGGATATGCGGGAGCTGTTGCGCCACGGTGAAAATGCCGTTTTGGTAAAACCTGACTCTCCGGTGGAGAATGCACAGGATTTAGATAAGTTATTGAAAAACAAGGAACTACAAGATATTCTTTCCCGCAATGCGGCGGCCCTTTCCGCCTCCCTCACCTGGCTGGAACGAGGTAAGAAATTCAAACGCTGGATAGGGGAACGGTGGGCCGGGCGGAACAGGAAGTAGCTTAATCCATAACTTGTTTGCCCGCCTTCATGACGCCCCGCTTCCTTTGCATCACGGCTCCCGGTGACTGATGTCTATTTTATTTAGTTCCGGATTTCCCAACCTGGCCATCTTCTCTCGCAGCGCAAATATTTGGTGCAGACAGATTTGTCCGCAAAAAGTCAAAACCCGGGTTCCCGGATTTATCATTGTTTAAACATTTTAAAAACAATTCATTTCCGCTACCTTGCACTATCCGTTCCATGGAA
>JBFIJS010000890.1:0-1909 GCA_041600595.1 Saprospiraceae bacterium
GATTTATCGGGGAAGACCACGAGCTGAAAGCAGCGGGCGGACGTACCCTGGAGAGCTTCCTGCCGACCAAGAATATCTATCTGCAAATAGACAGCACCAAAGCCGTGCAAACAGGTAGTTATGACCCGGCCGACAACCTCGGTTTCGTCAGTCAGATACCGTTGAAAATGCCCGGTCGCCAATATATTACCAAAGATGAACTGGCAATCCTGGATGTCATTGCTTCCAATATCAATGACCGGCCAGTGTATTTTGCCGTCACCTGCCGGCCGGAAAAAATGTTTGGCCTGAATGATTATATGCAGTTGGAAGGTCTGGGTCTCCGCATCGTTCCGGTAAAATCACAGAGCGAGCAGGGCTTGTATGTTTATGGCTATGGCCGTGCCGATACCGACAAAATTTACGACCGGGTGATGAATAAATGGAGGTGGGGTAATTTTGACACCCACGAGACCTTCATCGACCGGAGTTACGGCCCGAGTATTCAGAGCATGCGCGTGGTTATTTTGCGGGCTGCCCGTACATTGAGCGATGAGGGCGACAAAGTCCGCGCCATTGCATTGGTGGAAAAATACCTGGAAGCTTTCCCGCATTTTAATTTCCCTTACGACTGGAACACCATGCAGATGCTGAGTGTCATGGTCGAGGCGGGCGGCTATGAGCAAGCCAAACCTCATCTGGAAATTTTGGCCAATGAATCCCTGCAGCAACTGGAATTCTTCAATTCCCTTGATGCCCGCTTTACCGACCGGGGTGGCGAGTTCGAACAGGACTTTGCCCTGGCCATGAACAGCAAGGAGATGATTCTCCGGGCGGCCCAAAGCCAGAAAGACGAAGCCTTCGTTCAGCAACTGGAAGAGATGTTCAAGGATTTTTCTTCTTCCGGCAGAGCCAGGATGTCACCCAACTAAGCCGGGTGCCTGCTGATCAAAAAAGCCGTTTCAAATCTCCATTTGAAACGGCTTTTTTATTGTCTGCACTGCACGAATGCAGTTATTTGGTTCACGATCAGACCATTTTTTCACACATAAATATCAACCAAAGAAAGATGGGCATTAATGGCCTTTAAGGAAACGCTGGCTTCTTTTGATACATAAATTTCGGAAGTCCACTCCTTTCCATTTTCGGTTGAATAACACTCTACAATTTCCTTTTCGGAATCAACAATAAGATAATGGCGGAGAGAAGAAATTTTCCGATAGTCCAAAAATTTATCTGTTTTATCATACACCTTGGTCGAAGGTGAGGCTACCTCTACGATTACAGATGGGTATCTTTTTATGTAGGCATCCGCCAAATCCCGTTCATCACAGGTGACAAAAACATCAGGATAGGTGTAGTGTTTCTTGCTGGTGATCTGGACTTTTACATTTTCCATAAACACCTTGCAGGGGGTGTTTTTTAACATTTGCCGCAACAAAATATAAATATTACCACAAATGGTGTTGTGAGTGTCGGTCGTTCCTGGCATAGGTATGAGTTGGCCTTCTCTGAATTCGTGCCTGACTTTAGCCGTTTCCTCATAAGCTAAATAGGCTTCTAAACTAAAGCGTTTTGATTTTATGGCATCGCCATTTTTCATAACAGATCATTTTTAACAAAAGTAATGGATTTTACCTGAAAGTGTTTCGAGAGATTCATATCTCTCGCTATGGGCTGTCGTTCCTCCGGGACTAAAGGAATGTAACTAAATCCCTCGAAGAATTGAACCACGGGATTTGTCCAGGAACCAAGTTATTTAAAGAATTCGGAGCATTGAATACTGTGTAATTTAAGTATGTTTAAAAAATGCGGAGTAGGAAAAGTCGTTCTTTTGGCAACACCCGGAAAGCCTGTCTCAAAGGGTTTCCCGCTGTTGCAAAAGGAACAACTTTTTC
The DNA here is from genome assembly GCA_041600595.1 of Saprospiraceae bacterium. Lineage (GTDB taxonomy): Bacteria > Bacteroidota > Bacteroidia > Chitinophagales > Saprospiraceae > UBA6168. The sequence continues at coordinate 1,878 of JBFIJS010000890.1, forward strand.
TGCTCCGCATTCCATAAATAAATTTTGTTACA
>JBFIJS010000891.1:0-1909 GCA_041600595.1 Saprospiraceae bacterium
GACCTGGCTTTCTTCCATGCCATGTTTGCGAATAATATCGGTTGCTGAAGGTTGAATTACTTCGGCCGCTTCCTCCTGGGAAAACACGGTGCCGCTGACCATCCAGAGAATGGAAAAAAAGAAGAGTACTGTTTTATTCATAATCATTCGTTTGTTTAATTACAGTTGAGAATATGGATTGGATTAATGGTGATCTTACTATGTAAAACACGCTAAATCTGAAAACCTCCTGTAGTAAGCCCGATGCAGCATGTGAGAAATATCAAGAAAAAAAGGACAAGAAAAAACCTGTCTTTTGCCAGTCCCCCTTTCGTTGACCCTTCGGGAACTTCACAGAAAAAGCCTTGTGTGGCGAAGTTAAGGAGAGTTTTAATTTTTTTGAGATCAAAAAATACCGGCAATGCTTATTCGCTTTGCCGGTATTTTATGTTCAAATCATAGCTCCGTAAACTTGTCTTATTGGAAATTGAGGTGTTTGGTGATCGAACCATTGGCCAGTGAGTCCCGGGTATTGGCTGTCAGTAAAAAGCCAGAAGATCGCAGTTTGCTGATGGTAGAAAAAACGCCCTGCCCTTCGGTCAGGTTGGTAAAAGAAGGCAACTCCTGTGAACCGGTGATGCCGGAATTGGCCAATGCCACGTTGATGTATTTTTCCAAATCTTCTCCGCCAGCGACAATCTCCAGGTCAATATCCACGAAAATCCGTCGAAAATTGGGGTCGTTCGGGATGTTCGCCGCCATGATCTGAAAAAACTCTTCACCCCGCTTGACGATCTTGTACTCGTTGACAGGAACTGAAAAAGTCAGCCCTTTTGTCCAAACCCATTCCACCGATTTCTCGACTACGGCCGATGGGTTATCTTTAGGAAATTCTGCATAATTGATGACCAACTTCGCATCAAAAATTTTGGCTTCGTTGGAGGCCGACCAACCCAACGTAGTCTCCTTATTAGGCAGGAAATCAAAATTATTGCCGTTGGGTGTCCGCTTCACCATCGGACCCTGAATGACCACCTCGGCAGTAGTCAATGGCAGATTTTCTCCCCGGTCCAGTATAAATTTAATCCTTTCACCCGCTTGCAAATCCAGCTGATTGCCCGAAATGCGGTACAGCCAATTGGGAGAAGTAGCGAATACACCAGGATCACGCGGAAAGCCAACATCATCCCCATTGACCCTGTTCAGGGTAAAAACCTGTCCGGTGTTCACTTTCTCCAGTTGGACGACCGCATCTGTATAATAAAGTGAGTCGGCAATTTGCGCCGTGATAAGGGCACTTTGGTCCGGATCCAGAAAGGCCTTCTCCACCCGGATGTAGTGAACGTCATCGTTCACATCGAGCAAGCCGTACACGATTGGAATATCTCTCCAGGGGGCCGTCACTTCAAAGTCATTCGAGCAGCCACCCCAAATCAATGTTGTTAGTAAAAAGGCTAAAAAAAGATTATTTCTCATGCAAAAATCGCTTTATTCTAATTTGCTGTCAGTAGCTTTAGATTTCAGAGGGGCAAATGTAAACGATTCGAACCACAATCGGTTTTCCCCAGCATCATTTATGTGTGATGGCTGACCAATTGCCGCTAGCACAACTGTCCTTTAAACCCGGGAAATGAAAGAGAAAAAATCCATGCAGCCTGTCAAATTCCAAAAAATAAGCGAACTCTTCGGCTTTCTGCCGGAAGATCAACTGGTTATTCTCCAGCACCTCCGGTCGCTCGTGCTCGATTGCCTGCCCGGCATTAAGGAAAGGCTATCTTACAATGTTCCATTTTATAGTCTGCACAAAGGCATCTGCTACATTTGGCCCGGGGCGGTGGCATGGGGTAGTAAAACCCGGGAAGGAGTTGAGTTTGGTTTCAATTATGGCTACCTCCTGACGAATGAATCGGGGTATTTGGAGAAAGGAAAC
>JBFIJS010000892.1:0-1904 GCA_041600595.1 Saprospiraceae bacterium
ACCGCCGCCACGACAAAATACCGGGACCTGAATTTTCTGGTCACTTTTGGCGTACAGTTAATCATGTACATTACGCCCATTATTTATCCTCTTTCCAAAGTACCGGAACAATACCAAATCTTCGCACTCATGAATCCGCTGACGGGTATCGTCGAAACATTTAAATATGGCTTCCTGGGCGGCGAAACGGTTTTCTCCTGGATGTATTTACTGTACAGCACGGTGAGCACGATTATTTGCCTGCTGATCGGGGTTAACTTTTTCAACAGGACGGAGAGGAATTTTATCGACGTTATTTGATTTCAACTAAAATTTACACTTGCCGAGCCAAGTGAAACAACTATAAAAGAATGAGCAGCAGACCGATCATATCCGTGGAAAATATGTCAAAGCTCTATCAAATAGGCCAATTTGGAACCGGGGCTTTGAGTAGTGATCTTAAAAGGTGGTGGTATAAAGTTCGGGGAAAGGACGACCCTTTTCTCGTGATGGGCGAAACCAACGACCGGGCAAAAGGCGGCAATTCCAACCTGGTCTGGGCCTTGAAAGACATCAATTTCGACGTGTTCGAAGGCGATGTCGTTGGTCTGGTAGGGAAAAACGGAGCGGGAAAATCCACCTTGCTTAAAGTGTTGTCAAAAGTGACCGGCCCGACTACGGGTTCGATCAAAATAAAAGGACGGGTAGCTTCCATGCTGGAAGTCGGTACCGGGTTCCACCCCGAACTGACGGGCCGGGAAAACATTTTTCTCAACGGCACCATCCTCGGCATGACGAGAAAAGAAGTTGCCAGAAAAATGGACTCCATCGTCGATTTTGCCGGAGTAGCCCGCTACCTCGACACACCGACCAAACGTTATTCTTCGGGGATGACTGTTCGCCTCGCCTTTGCCGTAGCTGCCCACCTGGAACCGGAAATCCTGCTCGTCGATGAAGTACTGGCAGTGGGTGATGCGGAGTTTCAAAAAAAATGTATCGGAAAAATGGGTGAAGTCTCCAACGAGGGGCGCACCATCGTCTTCGTCAGTCACAACCTCGGTTCGGTCAAGAGGCTTTGCAAAAGGGGGATTTTGTTAAAAAACGGACAAGTTGCCTTTGCCGGATCAGTTGATGATACGCTCGAAAAATACCTGAACAGCAACGAATGGAGCGACAACGGCCAGCAAAATAAAGTTACTTATAAAGAAAAAGAGAGTCTGGCTCACTTCCTCGAAATCGGTGTGGAAAACGGCCACGGCGAAAGCAAGCCCAACTACCGGTACGGTGAAAAAATACAGATCAAAGTTAAATACAACATTCGCGACGAGGCCCGCAACCTGATCGTCGGCATGTCATTAAAAAGAAATGGGGAAACGATCTTTCTCACCTACGATACCGATGACAATGAAGAACTGACCGGCAAAAGAATGCCCGGCGAATACAGTGTAAAAATCACCATGCCTGATTTCCTGAAAGCAGGCATTTACACCGTCAGCACCATCATCAAAGAACACGGGAATTATATCACCCGCGATGAAAAAATAGATGCGATCAAATTTACACTGGAAGATTTTAACGTCGACACCGTCAACAAATCATTCCACCTGGACAAACCCGGCCTCATCAGGCCGACTATTCAGTGGCAGTTTGTCGACTATCCCGTTACGGTTTGACGGCCTCGGCGAATCCGCTGACGGGTTAATTTTTTCTGACCTGCATGCCACCCGTGAAATAAAACATCTGCCATGCAGATAATACCCCGTTGCCAATTTTCGTGATTATCCGTTTTGCCTGAACGGCTACTTTTCTTTACCAAAACAACAACTTGCTTCTAAACGAGATAAACGGCCCCTTTCCGCGCGGCTCTTCCGGGACGCCCCCAACGTCTGTTCATCAGGAAGAACCAATCCCCCGCCCGCACCCTA